>JBFIID010000295.1:0-2313 GCA_041601415.1 Gammaproteobacteria bacterium | reverse complement strand
TGCTGGGACCAATGGTTCCCGGAAGCCGCACGTCTAATGGCTCTGGCAGGTGCTGAAATCCTGTTATACCCGACCGCTATCGGTTGGGATCCCGCCGATGATACCGCCGAGAAACAGCGCCAGCGAGATGCCTGGATTACAATCCAGCGCAGTCATGCAATAGCTAATAATCTACCTGTGATGGTCAGCAACCGCTGTGGCTTTGAAAGTAATCCGCTGGATCCCGGGCAGGGCATACAGTTCTGGGGCTCCGGATTTATCTGTGGACCACAGGGTGAACCACTGGCCAATGCCAGCGAAACAGAGACCTGCGTGATCAATGCAGAACTTGATCTGAATAAAACCGAAACGGTCAGACGGGTCTGGCCATACCTGCGTGATCGAAGAATTGATGCCTATGGCGACATTACTCGCTACCAACGTGACTAATGGCTATCGATTCATCCGGCGCACTACGGTATAAGGTAGCTGCTGAGCCTGCCTGATGAACCACTGACGCCGCTCGCACAAACATCACTCAATAACAGATCCAAATCCATGAATATAATTTTGATTGGCATGCGTAGCGCTGGAAAGTCTAAGGTCTCCCGACACCTTTCCCTGATGACAAAGCGTGCCGTACTGTCCACCGACTTGCTCATCCAGTATGACAATATGGGTCAGAGCATTCCTGCAATCATTCAGAACAACAAGGGTGACTGGCGTGCTTTCCGAGACATGGAATACGAGGTGGTTCGCAAGGTCGCCCGGCTGGACGACCATATCATTGACTGTGGTGGTGGTGTGATTGTTGACCTCGACGAAGACGGGAATGAAGTGTATAGCCACCGAAAAATGGATTTATTAAAACGCAGTGGCACCGTGATCTGGCTAAAAGGTGACATTCATCGCCTTGCCGCTAAGGTTAAACATGATCAAGAACGACCCAGCCTGGATGCAGTTCGCTCAGCGGAAGAATTAATGCATCGTCGACTACCCTTTTATAAAAAGGCAGCCGACATCGTAGTCAATATCGAAGGAAAAAAACGCCGCCGCCTCGCGCAGGAGATTTTCCGCCGTATCAGGTAAGAGCTCACGATCAGAGCTTGGAATGACTCCCATCACACATGGGTGCATGTGCGGTGTGCTTGCAGGCACAGAACCAGACCTTTTCGCTTTTTTCGGCCTTCCATGACAATGGCGTGAACTCTGTGCCCTGATGGGATCCATCACAGAACGGCTGGGATTTACTCCTGCCGCAGGCGCACCAGTAATATTCCTTACCGGCCTCTACTTCTACCACCATTGGTTGTTTTGCTGCGATCTCAGGCTTAGACATAATCATCCCCTTGTATAGTTTTAGTCCCTGGTGTTATCCCCTCTGGGTAGACAAAGAGGTCGTATTCTTCAATATCGTGTGTCAAAACGAGCACTCTACTCTGCACTGAAAAACACACTTTGACGACACAGGTCAAGACAAGCTCCCGGTCATTTCATTATCGACTGACCTGTTGATCCGGATCAATTCCATTTAACCCTCAAAGTCTTATGGTCTTGCCCACGGTAGTGCTAGACGAGATGGATTGATGGAACTTTGGCTTAAATTATTGTTTGGAAACCCTGTTGGGTTGATGTCCATGATAGTGATATTCGTAACCATAGGAATCTGCTCCTATTTTGCGTATTTCATTATATCCAAGAGCCGAGGTGATCGCAGATCCGTTACTACCGTACCGAAACACTCGCCTAGCAACTAGTATTGCACTCCATTTAAGGTTCTTGCTTGATGAGTACCTGGAGATAACGTCACGTAAGTGACACCGGAAGGGACTACCCACTCATCCCTCATCTTCTTCCGGCTTCTCCAGGTATTCTTTTTTTCTTCCAACCCGCTCTCATAGCTTCAGGCGGTGTTGCTACCAAAACGTCCATCCAGGTAGTTCACAATATCCGCTGACTCATACATCCACGTTACCTCACCCTGTTCAGATCTGATTTTCAAACAGGGCACCATGGAGTCTCCACCTTCACGGATCAGTTCTCTTCTCCGTTCTGGCTCCCGGTAGACATCGACCATCTTAATCTCTAACCCAAGACGGTCGATCTTTCGTCTTACACGAATACAATAGGGGCAGGTTGTGATCTGGTACAGGATCAGATCATGTGATTCCTGACTCTGGAGTTCCTCCTGCTTCTGATCTGTGCGGTTATCTTTTTTGGTTCCTGATCCAGCGAACAATTTCTCAATAATCCCCATTAAACGCGTTTCCCCCGCTCTCATGCAATCCGATACAGTGGTTCCAGTTCAGTTGCAGGCGCTTTAGCTTTTCCTGC
>JBFIID010000294.1:0-2383 GCA_041601415.1 Gammaproteobacteria bacterium | reverse complement strand
ATGCTATGAAACAATAAGACACGTGAAATTATACAACTACCTGATTAATAAAGAAAAATAAGAATGTGATGAAGCGCAGTGAAACGTGGTGAAACAGGTTTTTTCAAAATGGGGTTGCGGTGGTCGGAGGTTCAAATCCTCTCGCCCCGACCATTTAAGTCATAAGCCGTCAGCCCTGACGGACATGCATACTGGACTTCACATCATAGTACTGCTGATTGCAGGGGTGCTTATGACGGCCTGTGAATCCCATCAGAATCCAGATATCTATTTCCGTGAAGGAAATTACACTGCTGCCCGGCAAATCTGGAAAGTCCAGGCAGAAAACGGTGATCCTATTGCACAGCAGAAACTGGGTATGTTGTATTATCTGGGACTTGGCGTGGATAAAGATTTTTCCAAATCATTTGAATGGTATCGACTCTCAGCTAAATCCGGGAATGCTCAGGCACAGTGGAACCTGGGAAGTATGTATGCCTCCGGGCTGGGCGTTGAAGAAAATCTGATGCTCGCTTATGGCTGGTTTTATCACGCAGATCTGAATGGGAATCAACAGGCAAAAGATTACATGGAGTATCTCGGCGTTAAGATAACACCAAATCAAATGATGAAGGCAAAAGAGCTGATCAACGCCGAATTGCATCCATGAGTTTAGAACAAAAACCTTAACCTGAAAATTTAGTCTGAAGCGTCTATTTAGCTATATGGCGGTTCAGCATCAATAAAAATAGATATTGAGGAGCAGCTATGTGCGGGATTGTAGGTGGTGTAGCACAACGTGATGTGACACCAATCTTGTTAGAAGGATTACGACGCCTTGAATACCGTGGTTACGACTCTGCAGGTGTTGCTGTTGTGCAAACCGGAGAGTCTATTGACCGTGTTCGCGTTATGGGCAAGGTGCAGGAACTCGCCGATGCCTTAGAACAAACCCCAATATCAGGCACCACAGGCATAGCACATACGCGCTGGGCAACCCATGGTGAACCAAGCCCGCGCAATGCGCATCCGCATATCTGTAATAATCTGGTTGCACTGGTGCACAATGGCATTATCGAAAACCATGAAGAACTGCGTATAAAGCAGACCGAACTCGGTTATCGATTTACCTCGGATACCGATACCGAAGTGGTCGTCCACCAGGTACACGAACACATAAAGCAGGGGCAGGAACTGCTCGCTGCCGTGGTGGAAACCACGCGAGAATTGGTAGGGGCCTATGCGTTGGGTGTGATCAGTCGAAATGAGCCTGAACGCTTAATTGCTACCCGATCCGGCAGTCCTCTGGTGATTGGTGTGGGCATCGGTGAATACTTTATCGCCTCTGATGTGTTTGCCCTGTTACCGGTTACGCAGCGTTTTATTTTTCTTGAAGACGGCGATGTTGCGGATATTCGCCGGGACAAGCTGGTTATTTATGACAGACATGGCAATCAAGTAGAGCGTGAAGAGTCTATTTCATCCCTGAGTGCCGATGCTGCTGACAAGGCCGGTTATCGCCACTACATGCTGAAGGAGATCTATACCCAGCCACGTGCCGTCGCAGATACTCTCGATGGCCGAATTCAGCAGGGTAAGGTCATTGATGATGCCTTTGGACTGGGAGCGGCTGAGATTTTCAAAAAGATCAAAGCCGTGCAAATTATCGCTTGCGGTACCAGTTTTCACGCGGGTCTCGTGACACGCTACTGGATGGAGTCCCTCGCCGGTCTACCATGCAGTGTCGAAGTAGCCAGTGAATTCCGATATAGAACGCCCTTTGTGGCAGATAACACCCTGTTTGTGACGATCTCTCAGTCCGGTGAAACGGCCGATACCCTGGCGGCGTTACGCCAGGCGAAAAACTGGGGTTTTGCACATACCCTGTCAATCTGTAATGTCCCGGAAAGCTCGATTACACGAGAGTCGGACCTTGTGTTTCTGACCCGTGCTGGAACGGAGATTGGCGTCGCTTCTACCAAAGCCTTCACTACGCAGTTGGTTGCTCTGCTATTACTGGTCATCAGTCTTGGACGTCACCATCGTCTTGATGCGACGAAAGAAGAGGCAATTGTTAGCCAGCTAGAGAGCTTGCCGGGTAAGATTAATGCTGCACTGGAACTCAATGACCGTATTGAATTACTCTCCGAACAGTTCACTAATAAACACCATGCCTTGTACCTTGGACGAGGCGAAATGTACCCCGTTGCAATGGAAGGAGCCCTGAAACTCAAGGAGATTTCCTACATTCATGCCGAGGCCTATCCAGCTGGAGAACTCAAGCATGGTCCGTTGGCACTGGTGGATGATGATATGCCGGTGATTGCCGTGGCGCCAAATAATGAATTACTGGAAAAATTGAAGGCGAATCTTGAAGAGGTCCGCGCCAGGGGAGGTAAGCTTT
>JBFIID010000293.1:0-2426 GCA_041601415.1 Gammaproteobacteria bacterium | reverse complement strand
CTATGCTGGAATTAATTCAGTGCCCGTTGGGCCGAGGGTGAGCTTTGTTGAGTGGCTGGTAGAGCTGGATACAAACGTCATTCAGGCCGCTCTGCTGCCCAGACCAATGGGCAGAAGCAGGGTGCGTGTTTCTTCAAAGTGCAGACTGGCTTCCCTGACAATAAACCGGAGTTGTTCCTCACTCAGGTCTGTCACCTCCAGAGCAACGGTCATTTCTGCGCTGACGTCTTCATACGACCACTCCTGATCGGAACAGAGTTTTTTGGCGATATGCAAAATACAGGCGTCCAGGCGAAATTTATCTGCCACCTCTGGCATGTTCTGATGTCTTAACGGCATGATAAAACTTTCCGGCAGATTCCATTTGACTAATAACTCGGCGCCCAGCTCCGCTGCATCAAAGCCCAGCATTTGTTGCTCGAGGTTTTCCAGTCGAAGCGTCTCCTGCTCGGATCGTTGTAACAGCTCAGCCGATTCCTGAGGAAACTGTTTATACATAACCAGATGCCCTATGTCGTGAAGCAGCCCCGTAACAAACAGGCGATCGCTATCGATAATATGACATTCAGCCGCCAGTAATCGGGCGAGGACACCACAATGGACACTACTGCCCCAGAACTTCTCCATATCCATCACCTCATCACGCATGCCCTTAAACACAGAGGTGACCGAGGTAGACAGAACCAGGTCGTGAAGTTGTGACACGCCCATAATATTAATGGCTCTGGAAATTTTGTCGATTTTCGCTGAGAAGCCGAAGAAGGCACTATTCGCCATTTTCAGCACACGTGCTGCCAGCGCGGGATCCATCTGGATGATACGGGTGAAGTCATCGATCGATGAACAGGGATCGTCCATGAGATCCCTGAGTCTTAGATACACATCAGGCAGAGAGACCAGATCCTCGATATCCTGCACTAATGTAGTAGCTTTTGTCATGCTAAATCGTTACCTGATTATGTCTGTTTGAATTATGCTTATCGTTCTTTCTACAACATGCTTGAATTATTAATGCTGGGAAAAAACAAATCTGTAGATTGCGTCACATTAAAAATAGCCTTGTTTATCTTGTGCTTATTCATGCTTTCCGCTTGTACCGAGTCACCAGTGAGCTTCGAAACACTTAAGCAGCGTGGTGTGCTGCGTGTGCTATCAATGAACTCACCCAACACCTGGTACATCGACCCGCAGGGGAATAACGCGGGACTGGAATACGAACTGGCAAGTCGTTTCGCAGATGAACTGGGGCTCAAACTCGAATTAGTCACTCCAGCCACCTTTTCGGATTTGTTCCGTTCCCTTGATGCAGGTAATGCTGACTTCATCGCCTCCGGAATCACAATCACCAAGGCTCGAAAAAAACGTTATAAATTTAGCCCGCCCTACCAGTCAATTACGGAGGTATTGGTTTATCGACAGGGCATTAAGGCCCCCAAAGATGTTACTGACCTGTCGAACGGTAGATTGCGTGTACTGGAGGCAAGTAGTTTTCAGGAACGATTGCAGAACCTTCGCAAGCAATACCCCGAGCTGCGCTGGGAGGTGAGTGATAAAGATAGTCTCGAACAGTTACTGGAAAGTGTCTGGAAAGGTGAAATTGACTACACGGTTACCGATTCCAATATCTTCAATCAGGCACGCCGACTTTACCCTGAGTTACAGCGAGCCTTCGACCTTGGTGAGCCGCAACAACTGGCATGGGTTTTTCCTGAGAATGTCAGTCCTGGCCTCTACGATGCGGCCTCCAGCTTTATTCAACGGCTCGAAGAAAGTGGTGAATTGCAGCGCATCCTGGATCGATACTATGCGCATGTAGAAAAGTTTGACTACATCGATGCCAGCACCTTTCTGTCGCACTATATTGAGCGGCTTCCTAAATACAAAAGTATGTTTCAGGCGAGCGCTAAAAAACACGGCATGGACTGGCACCTACTCGCAGCCATTGCCTATCAGGAATCACACTGGCGCCCCGATGCAGTGTCCCCAACCGGTGTGCGTGGCATGATGATGCTGACCCGAAACACCGCAAAAATGATGAATATAAAGAACCGTAAAGACCCCGCGCAAAGTATCGAAGGTGGTGCCGCGTATATTAAACGTATGCTCGGTAAAATTCCGGAGCGGATCAAAGACCCGGATCGCACCTGGTTTGCCCTGGCCGCCTACAATATAGGTTATGGTCATCTCGAAGATGCCCGTATCATCACTGAAAAAGAGGGACACAACCCGGATCTGTGGAAGGACGTTCGCAAGCACCTGCCCCTGTTAAGCAAGAAAAAATGGTATAGCAAAACCCGCTATGGCTTTGCGCGAGGCTCGGAGCCGGTTCGGTATGTAGGCAATATCCGTCGCTATTACGATGTACTGGTGCGTCTCAGTCAACTCTCGGATCCAGAGCGCAAAGGCACGGTTGATCGGGTTTTCCG
>JBFIID010000292.1:0-2583 GCA_041601415.1 Gammaproteobacteria bacterium | reverse complement strand
TTACTGGCAGGCCACGGCTGAGACAGATGATAGTAAGGACATGCCTCCTGAACCTGCTCAGCGTGGGCCGTCACGCGCGGCGGCGACCGGCATTGGTGGCAGCTCGGTGGAAAACCCCAATGCGATGCGTGATCTGAGTGGTATCACAGGGTCAGGTGCGGGGCGTCAACGAACCATATCAAAGGCAGATTTTCGTTTCCTGAATGACAGCGGTGCGATGCGTGAAGTGGAAAAGCTGGCAGAGCTACTCGCCATGCAACTGAATAAACGCCTGCGACGTAAACATCATATACAAACCCATGGTCGACGCGTCGATCTTCGCCATACCCTGCGGCGTAACCTCTCGCATGGCGGGTTTCCTGCGCAGGTGTACTACAAAAACCGGGTACGTGAGCCCCTGCATATTGTTATTTTGCATGATGTCTCCCATTCCATGGCCTGGAATAATCCGCTTCTGTTTCGTTTTGCACGTGGACTGGTTAGAGCCTTCAAGAATAGCGAGGCATTTGCCTTCCATACGCAGTTATTCAGGGTGACGGAGTATTACCGGGAGCATTCATTGCATAAGATGAAGCAGCGGCTTGAGGCCAGAAATCATTACTGGATGGGTGGCACCTGCATTGCCGAATCGATTGATCGCTTCAATCGGGAGTATGCCAGCATGACGCTGAAGTCAGACACGGTCGTGATGATTATCAGCGATGGTTTCGACACCAATGATCCGGCCTATCTGGCGCAGGAATTAAGATTGATCAAGCGCGCGGCTAAAAAGATTATCTGGCTCGATCCGATGTTGGGTCGTGAGGGTTACGACCCGGACGCAGACTCGATGCGTGCTGCCATGCCCTATATCGATCGTCATGCCTCTGCACACAGCCTGGACTCTCTGAAAAGCACGATTGATTACATCGCCAGGGAATGTCGCTAGCTATTAGTACTGTACTCCACCCTTCTTATTAACCCGTCTTCGTCCCTGACCTGCAGTGCTGCTTCGAAATATGTGCTGATTCGAATTCAAGAAATTCCCATTTCTGCCGCTGGCATTGAATCTATCTGGTGAATTTTTGAAAGGTGAAGTGCATGAATACCGATACCAACCGCTTGCTAATGCAACTGGAGCAATTACTGCGAGAGATCAATCGTGAGGTGATTAATCCGGAGATTGAAATGCTGAGCATTGATGGCCTGCGTCCAGTGGTAGAACTGGTGGCGCGCAGTCGTGCAGCTTATCTAAAGCGCGTATTTGAGGTGGCCAATAAACATCACTTAAGTTCTGATATCCCCAGCCAGGATGAAATGAGTGAATTGCGAGGATTGAGACAGACCTATATCGATCTATCCGATGCGTCTAAATCTGTTGAAGTAGCGATCCAGCGTGGTTATCTGGATATAGGCAAAGAGTAACTCAGGTTTCAGGAGCACTGAACCAGCAGCACTATGCAGTTGCCCTGCTGGTTTTCTTCACCAGTTGTTCGATAGGCATTGGTTTACCAATACCGTAACCCTGGACAAAATCTACATCCAGTTCTGCTAGTCGCTGCTGAATCTCCGTGTTTTCAACAAACTCGGCGATGGTGACCATGCCCATCACGTGACCAATATCATTGATGGAGCGTACCATCGCCTCATCTATCGCGTCCTCGAGTATGTTCTTTACAAACATGCCATCGATTTTTAGATAATCGACCTGCAGATTTTTCAGGTAGGCAAACGACGACAGGCCGCTACCAAAATCATCCAGTGCAAATTTACAGCCATAGGTTCTAAGTGTAGAGATGAAATGTGTGGCATCGCGCAGATTGCTGATGGCGGCTGTTTCGGTGATTTCAAACATGATCTGGCTGGCAATGTCCTTATGTGTTTCCAGCTTGGTGATAATAAACTGTAGAAGCGCCTTATCACCCAGCGATTGACCGGAAAGATTAATCGCGAAATGTCCAACACGAGTGAGAACTTCGGGATTCTGCTTCAGCCACATAAAGAGATGACCAATCACCCATTGGTCAACCTGTTGAGACAGGTTGTAGCGTTCCGCGGCAGGTAAAAAACTACCCGGTTGACAGATTTTTCCATCGGGCGTTTGCAGACGAATCAGTACTTCATAATTACGCAGGGCTGCTGCATCGGCAAGTGACACAATAGCTTGCACATAGAGACAGAAATGATCCTCGTCCAGTGCCTGTCGAATTTTGTTAACCCATAATAATTCGCCTTCCTTGATGGCGATACCGGCATCATTATATTGGTATACATGCAGACGGTTGCGGCCTGCATCCTTTGCCGCATAACAGGCGAGGTCGGCTTTTTTCTGTACATCCGTGGCGTTGATCACGGTTTCATCGATCAGGGTCATACCGATACTGACGCCCACAGAAAAACTGACACCTTCCCAGGTAAACCTGAATTCATTGACTAATTTTTGCAGTGTCTCGATGGAATGACTCGCCTGTGTGATACCACAGTGTTCCATCAGGATTGCAAATTCATCACCACCAATTCGCGCCAGTGTGTCACGCTGTCTGAGTTGCTTGCTGAACAGGGCACTCAGTTCACGTAGCATCTCATCGCCCGCGATATGCCCAC
>JBFIID010000291.1:0-2613 GCA_041601415.1 Gammaproteobacteria bacterium | reverse complement strand
CTGGGTCTTGAGCCTGGTGATGAAAAATATGATTTTCTCCCGGCCAGACCCGCGCCGTCCTATACCGATCAGATGGGCAAGTCTCACTGGCACATTATCATTGCGTTGGGATGTGATGACCGTCTGATCTCTACCGACCTGATAGAGGAATTATCAGCACATGCAGATGTGATTACCTGTTCGATTGAAGAGCACGTGATGTTTGTTGAGGCGAGTTACTGGAAGCGTAGACAGCAAGTCTGGAAACTATCGCATCAGGGCGATACGGATCCGGATGGTATGGAGTCAGAGGGCGAACTGCCTGCGAAATATAAAGAACATTTGTCCTGGGCACGCAGGATGCTGGATCAGGACCCAGACCCTGCCGATTACATGTTTGAAGTTGTAACTCGTCTGGCGAAGGAATATACCGGCTTCAAGCATGACGAGAACCTGGAACTGTATGACGAAGAAGGGTATAGCGTGTTAAAAATTCAGGCCCGGAGTCGCCTGCAACAAAAGCCGCATAGGAATAAGAGACGCTGGTGGGCGTTCTGGCGTAACTAGCGTCATACGCGTGCCGAGTCGAGGCGCCCCTCATTCACTGCGGTAACCAATTCTGAAACCACCCCAGTGCTTTCCTAGCACGAAAACCGGAGCCGAAATATCGTGCATGATTTCACCCGTGTCCCGTTTATAGGTCTGTAGCAGGAAGGGCTCTTTGTTATTGCCACAACGCGAACCGGTGCGGTCATTGAAAAGTCGTTTGGTACGGTTGTTCGCCAGATCCTGCTCATAGTTTCCACTCAGGGTCTTTGAGTAGCGCTTATTATGGGTTGGGAAATATCCGTTGTTATCAACTGCGCCAGCAAACAGAATGTCCGGGTATCGTTGCAGCACGGGCTCCTGAACAGGCGGCAGTACTTTATCCGTGAAACTGTCGAACTGGGTGGTGAATTTGACCGGGTTTGTATTCGATATGGGTTTGTAATCCCGGTCAAACAACTGCTGCTCTGTAATGTCGCCCCGGCTTATCGCGGCTTCAAAAATTGCAGCGACATCACTGGCACAGGTCATCGCCAGTTTTCTGTATGTCTCGTGGCGAGTACCGAGCTCATAGTGACTCAGCAGCACCCCAAGTTTTTCACCTGTTTCCGAGAGAGTACTGGCCTCGATTGAGACCTCATGAACCTGTTTTCCTGTCTTCTCCATCTGTTGAGAAATTCCAACCACCGCGGTTGAAATATCACTGGTTGCTGTCAGGTGTTCCTGCAAAATTGAATTGATCTCATTTATCTGTGCTTCGCTCTCGATAGTGCTGTGATGAATATTGCTGAATGTTTCCCTGGCATTTTCTGAAATGCTGACGACATTAGTTACACCTTTTTCAAGCTCCGTCATGGTTTTGACCGAGCTCTCGGTTTGTTGTTGAACCTCTTTCAACATATCACCGATTTCCTGCGTTGCTTTCGTCGTCTGGTTAGCAAGCGTTCGTACTTCATCAGCGACTACGGCGAACCCGCGGCCATGCTCCCCGGCGCGTGCGGCTTCAATTGCTGCGTTTAACGCCAGCAGGTTGGTCTGTTCTGCAACGCCGTTAATGACCTGCGTGATACTCTGGATTTTTCCAGACAACTCACACATTGATCGTGCATCATTGGCAGTGGTCTTTACACTCCGCATAAATTCATGGATCTGCTGCGTGATACTTTCTATTGCCTCAATGCCGTCATCGCTGTGTGTGCGTGCCTCACCGACAACCCTGGAAACATTGTTTGCCGTTTCCGTGATGGAGCTTGTTGACTGCAGAATCTCTTCTGTTGCCACACTAATCTGGTTGGCGTGATTCACATTTTTCACGATGGTGTTGCCGAGCGTGTCGAGGAACCAGGATATTTCAGCTGAGCCAATCGCCACTCGGTCGCTGGTTTCCCCGACTTCGGTCGCGGCACCTTTGAAGTTACTCACGAAGCTGTTTGCGCGATGGTAAACCGGGTCAAACAGGCTGTGTTGCTGAGCCGAATCTGCGCCGCCCTGCATATTAAGAATACGTTCCAGCTGCTGATCGACCTGGCTTATTTCCTGCCTCAGTGCACGCTGGATTAATACACAGAACACGATGCTGCTGATGCCGAGTGCCAGCAGGCTGACGATGGCCATGAATTCGAATGAATAATGTTCCTGGGGAAGTAGAAGACGGGCCGCTATCACTGCAAACATACCAGACAGGCATGAGATGAATGCCGATGCAGCGATGCGTTTATACATAAAACTAGCTCCACTGGTTAGGCCGAATGCAGGTGCGCGTCGGATTTATCAGGATTAGGGAGTCTAGCGGCCGCTTTTATAGATTCTTGAGCAAGATCAATATTTGAATCAGTTTCAACAGGATAGCTCTGTCCTGCGGCTTTTAATCGGGGTTCCTGAAGACATAAACCCACCGCCAACTGCGGTGGGCTTACTCCAATGTGGGCGAGGTGTTACTTACGAATTCCCTCGATTGATAGCTCCAGATAAATTTCCTGTGAAGCGGGGCCAAGCTTGCTGACATCGATTCCGTAGTCGGCCATCCTGAATTTGGTCGTGCCATACAGACCGCGGCGATAACCGCCCCATGGATCGTCACCTGCGCCG
>JBFIID010000290.1:0-2648 GCA_041601415.1 Gammaproteobacteria bacterium | reverse complement strand
GCCAAAACCATCAGGCCTTTTTTGAGTAAGGGGTGATTTGTTTTCATTGATAAAGCCTTTTATGTTAGGAATACTTCACAAAATCCAGACTGATACGGTCAACAATGGGTGTTTAGTACTTAGGATGCAAATAAAAATAATTAATCGACTTCAGTGTAAGCTATTTGAGTAGACCATCTACCAGGGGAGATTTGGAAACACCCATAGATTACAAATGTTGATTTATGGATGCCTATGTTTGTTGCTTCGTGCCTGATAAAACACGGTTTTTAGTCTTTCGTGTCGGGATCGCAACCAGCGGATCATCGGGCCAGGGATGTTTTGGGTAACGGCCTTTCATTTCTTTTTTAACATCGTGATAAGAGGAATGCCAGAAGCCGGTGAGGTCTTGCGTGATTTGCAGTGGTCTGCCCGCGGGTGACAACAGGTGTATAAGCAGTGGTACTTTGCCTGCGATAACAGCGGGGTTTTGTTCGCAGCCAAACATTTCCTGGAGTTTTACCGCCAGCACGGGGGGGGATTCTGTGTAGTCGATGCGTATCCTGGAACCGGACGGCACTTTCAAATGAGTCGGTGCCAGTTTGTTGAGTGCCTGTTGTTTTTCCCAGGGCAGTCGTGCATGCAGGATCTCACTTAGATTAATCTTCTTGAAATCATTTAATAAGTTCACATGGTTCAGATAAGGCGCTAACCAGTCCTCAAGTGTGGCAAGCAAGGCATCATGACTCACATCTGGCCAGTTTTTATCTCCTTCAATGGATCGAACCAGTGACAGCCTGGCGCACCATTGCTGAAGCTCTGAGGTCCAGGGTAGAAGGCTGAGCCCCTGTTTCCGGATATGCTGTATCAAGGCCGCGCTTTTGGCCTGTGTGGGTACGGTGTTCAGGCGGGTGCGTTGTAGTATTAGCGCGCCGATTATTTTCTGTTCTTCGGCCATAAACCGTTTCGTTTTGTTATTCCATTCGGCGATGGTTTCTTGCTGAATCGAGGTGCTCAGGGCTGACTCAAACAGGCCTTCATCAAGTTTCACGGCTGAGCGAATAACATCGTCTTTACCGGCCTGCTGGCCTGAAACTTCGGCGACTGCGAGCCATTCATTATTAGCAAGGTGATGATGCTCAATCAGGTTGGCGCTTCGGCCGTTGGCGAGTTGATAACTACCGGAATGCCTACGACGCGCGATTCTATCGGGATAGGCGCAGGCAAGCAGATAACCTGGCAGTTGTTCAGCGCTTATTACGTGCGCTAATATATCCGTCGGCTTCGTTTTAGAGACCTGTTCTTCGAATTGTTGTGCTAATTGGCGAGTGCGTCGTAACCAGCCCTGATGCATAGGCGGACACGGAGTAGTGCCGTTCAGAATATCAAGGCGGTAGCTTATATCTGCATTGTCATGACTAAAAGGGTCACGGTCAGATAACAGGCTGGCGAGTAAGGCCGCTGGTTTGATAAACCCGATTGCGGCGCCGCCCAATAATAGGTGTGCGAGTCGTGGGTGTATCGGCAACGAAGTCATGGCCTGACCATGTGCTGTCAGAACCCAGCCATTTGCTTCGCGTTTAATCGCACCGAGTGATCTGAGTAAATCCATGGCCTGTTGCCATCCACCTTTTGGCGGTGCATCAAGCCAGCTTAGTTCTGTTGGTTTGTCTACGCCCCATTGTAATAATTGCAGTGCCAACGGGGCGAGATCGGCATTCAGAATTTCGGCCGTGCCGTGCGCTACTAGCTGTCGCTGTTGATCGGCCGACCAGAGCCGGTAACATTTGCCGGGTCTTAGCCGTCCAGCACGCCCAGCCCGTTGTTCACTGGATGCCTTCGAAATTTTGACGGTATGCAAACCCGTCATGCCCGTCGCCGGGTTAAATTGCGCTTCGCGTACCAGGCCACAATCAACCACGACATCAACGCCATCAATGGTGAGGCTGGTTTCCGCAATATTGGTGGCCAGCACAATTTTTTGATCGTTTGCCTGTTTACCGGATAGTGGCGCGATGGCCTGTTGCTGATCTTCAATGGATAGATGGCCATAGAGAGGACGCAGGTGAATGCCCTGTAATTTTCTATCGAGAATCCAGTCAGAAAGTTCATCTGCAGTGCGTCGAATTTCTCCCTGCCCGGGTAAAAAAGCCAGCAGGCTACTCTCTGGATTATCAGCAATCGACTGTTTAATCGTGGCAACCATCCGATCAATGACGCGCTCTTTTGCTTGCCTCGGCTGACCGTAAATAATATCCACTGGGTAAGTCCGGCCTTCACTGAGCACGACAGGTGCACCACCGAGTAATTCTGACGTGGCATTGCTATCAAGGGTGGCCGACATGACCAGAATTTTTAACGGGTTCTGCTCATCTCTAAATAAAGCACGACCTTTCAGGCACAGGCTGAGAGCCAGATCAGAATCCAGACTGCGTTCGTGAAATTCGTCAAATATCACCAGACCGACGTCATCCAGCGACGGGTCATGCTGCAACATTCGGGTAAGGATACCTTCGGTGATCACTTCTACCTTTGTATGCTTGCTGACCGTGGTATCCAGGCGCATACGATAACCAATCGTTTGCCCCGGTTTTTCATTCAAAAGGCTGGCCATGCGATGCGCAGCTGATTTAGTGGCGATTCTGCGTGGCTCTAACATCAGAATCTTT
>JBFIID010000289.1:0-2674 GCA_041601415.1 Gammaproteobacteria bacterium | reverse complement strand
GAATCAACAAAATCGGCGGAAGCGATTATCGAGCTGTTGCAAAGTCAGAAGCAAAATGTACTGGTACAAAAGTTTGTCGCCGAGAGTAAGGGTAAGGATATTCGTGCCCTGGTGGTGGGTGATCGAGTCGTTGCGGCGATGCGACGGGTTGCCCAGGGGCAGGAGTTTCGAAGTAATGTACATCGTGGCGGTATCGCGGAGCCCGTCGAACTGGACGAACAGTACCGGGAAACCGCAGTGCGCGCAGCACAGATCTTAGGTCTGAAGGTTGCCGGCGTCGACATGCTGGAAGGTGCGGATGGCCCGCAAATCATGGAGGTGAATTCATCGCCTGGTCTACAGGGAATTGAGGCGGCAACACAACTCGACATTGCCGGTGCGATCACGGACTACATCGCCGCACAGGTGGACTTCCCGGAGATCGATATCAGGCAACGTCTGACCGTGAGCCGTGGCTATGGTGTCAGTGATATTTATATCCCCGCAGAATCCAAACTCGTCGGTAAGAGTATTACCGAATCGGGATTGCTGGAGCAGGACATTAATATTCTGGATATCTCGCGTGGCAGTAAGGTGATTCCTAACCCGAAGAATTCGAGAACGCTGGAAGCCGGGGATAAGCTACTTTGTTTTGGCAAAATGGAATCAATGAGAGAACTGGTGCCTGTGGGTGCGCGCCGCAAGAGAAAACCGAAGATCAAGAAGCTGAAAACCGATGCCTAGGTTCTTGCGTGATGATGGCTTGGATCAGCGGGTATGACGCAGAGGTAAAGGCAGGAAGCTAATGGCTCAGATGGATCTCTATAGAGATTCATCTGAGTTGAAATACCCGTTGTTTCAGCTCTTGTGAGTATCCATCTACCAGGAAATATTGATTCTGTAGCTGATTTCCCGATCTGAATCGGCCAGTTCGTTCACTTCTATGGCCATGGTTTTACTGTCATTCAGATGTAGTTTTGCACCTTTAACCGCTACATAGGCGGCAATTCCCGTATATTTCAGAGCGTTCCCCGTGTTGCCCATGGAATCCAGCTTGTCAGTGAGAAAGCCATTGATTGCGTCATTGAGGATGCGTTGATTTCGATGTGCTGCTCTTTCGTAGCTTTCGGGGGATAGCTTCACATCGGTGGGAGCAAGTTGTAAACCAGTATTCCCAAACAAATCAGGCAGCTCCAACGCATTGGACTCCGCCATGAGCGGGGGCGCTGTTGTTAGTAATACCAGTGTCAGTCCTGAAAGCAGGCGGGTCATCATCACTTGTCCGTTTTTGATAAATCACGTTTTAAGCGTTTCTTTCTGCCGGTCGCTTAAGAATAGACCAATTTTTTCGATTTTCTCCAGTCACAGGGAAATGTAGACAAAAAGGTAGTTCAATGCGATTTCACGGGGCTGAATTATCAATTGGAGCCGTGCCAACGGATGGAAAACCTGAAGATGTTAAATGTCCAAAGAAAACACGCAGATTGCCGATAAACACAATGAAACAGAGAGTTTCAGGTTTTTATTAGCGCCGGTCACCCAACTTGCTCAGCCCTTATAGTAATATGCTCTCCGCCTATACAGGCGCTTTCGCTCACAGCTCTAATGCTGGAAATTATTGATGAAGAGGCATGAGCGAAGAGGACGGTCAGTCTGATTAATCGGTACAGAGGAAGCAGTGAATCAAATCGAATGAAAGGACTCCATATTTCAAGGACAGGGCAAAGGGAGACAGGGTGAATAAGCTGGGTTTTATGCTGTGCATGGGGCTGACAGCGGTTCACTCCGCCACCTGTTTTGCGGAGTCGCAGCTGCCTGATGTGTCACGTGATACACAAAACCTTGCTATCGCAGCTGTCACTGACGACGCCGATACGGCAAAACCTTTCTGGTTAGGCTCAAATCTCCACCCTGAGAATAAAGTAACACTCACCCAGCAGGAACGACGTTTCATTGAAAAACACCCGGAGGTTGTGCTGGCTGGAGGCAGTAGCTTTGATCCATACCTGATTGAAAACGAGGATGGCACGATTACGGGCCATGATGCGGAACTCGCACGTTATATCTACCAGCGGACAGGTTTAAAAATCCGTTTCGAAATCGGCAACTGGGCATTGATGCAGCAGAAGGCGCGACTGAGAGTTGTGGATGGCTTGAGCGCCGCTGGTTTCAGTCAGGACAGACTTAAGGATTTTAATCACTCCGTTCCGTATCTCAAATTCACCGCTATGGTGATCGTCAGTAAGGGAAATCCAAAAGGCATATTCGATGTTGATGATCTTGCAGGTAAGCGGGTTGCATTACAGCGAGGAAATAAACTTTTCCAGGGGATTCTGGCGAAGACTACCAGTGATGTTGAGATCGTTCACTATGACAGCTTGCAGGAGGCATTGACGGCGGTAACATCCCATCAGGTGGATTTTACCCTGTTAGACAACGCTGCATTTTATCTGGCCAGAAAAGTGGGTGTTGATCGCCTGATCGAGAGTTCCTTTTCGGTTGGGGAGCCATTCGACATTATGTTCTGGCTGCGAAATGACTGGCCGGAGTTGCGCAGTATTATTAATAAGGCTCTGAATAGCCTAAGTGAACAGGAAAAGTGGCAGCTCAGAGAGAAATGGTTCGGGTTCGTCAGTCAGTCTTCGCCGAGTGCCGCTCGGGAAATCGAGCTGAACACCGAAGAGTCGGCCTATTT
>JBFIID010000288.1:0-2729 GCA_041601415.1 Gammaproteobacteria bacterium | reverse complement strand
GGCGGTATGACCACAGGTATCATTGATGATCTTGAACTGATCCAGATCGAGAAATAACAACACGTGTTTGGTGCCGGTTTTCTGCGCGGTTCTGACGACTCTTGAGAGTCGAGCTTCGAACTCACTACGATTGATCAGTCCTGTGAGAATGTCGTGCGAGGATTGATAGGCCAGTTTGCTGGAGATATCTTTTGCCTCACTGACATCTTCCTGAATAGAGACGAAGTGTGTGATCTCTCCCGCGTCATCGGAAATGGGGGCGATGAACGACTGGACCCAGAAGAGCTCTCCATTCTTTCTACGGTTATGAAATTCTCCACGCCATTCCTGGCCTGCTTTTATTGTCTCCCATAGCTCTTTATATAACGCCCCGGGTGTTTCCCCCGATTTATACAGCCCTGGTTTCTGGCCGATACTTTCAGCAGCGGAATAACCAGTGACCTGCTCGAATTTCGGATTAACATATTCAATCACTCCTTCGACGTCCGTGATAACGATGGAGTTTGGGCTGCATTCAACTGCGAGAGAGAGCTTTTTCAGGCGCTCGGTTGATTGCTGTTGCTGGGTCATGTCATTGAAGACGCCAACGCCCCCGGACACATTATTATCGGCATCAAAAATAGGAACAAAATCGGCATGCAGGAAAATAGTTTTATGCCCGGTGACAGAGGTGTAAACACCTTCAAAATAGCCCGGCCTACCGGATAAGGATTCCCGTACGGCATGTAGCATTTGGGGGTCGGTTAAATTTTCCAGCATATTAAAGCCGATCAGTATGTCCTTATTCGCGCCGATCAACTCTTCAAACTGTCTGTTGACTGTGGTTAGCGTACTTTCAGTATCGTAATGAAATATGCCGACAGGTGAGTGTTCAAGAATTGAGTTGATGCGGTTTTTACTATCAACCAGTTCTTTGGTGCGCTTGTCGACTTCAAGCTTCAGGGTTTCTGCCAGTTGGCGAGATTGCATTGAGTGGGTGATGACGAGCGGTATACCCATGAGTACGAACAGTAAGGAGATAATCAGACTCTCATACAGATAGCCTTTAAGCAGAGCGTTTATGTGGCTGATATCCAGGTCGGCTCCGACGACATACAGACCACCATCTTCAGCATACAGCGGAATAAAAACGCTACGGAAACTGCCCCATTGATCGGTGTACTCAAGGAAGGCCTTTTGCTGGTTGGCAAACACGGCCAGGATACGAGGATCGGCATCATCATAATGATCCCAGTAATGTGACAGTTGAGAGTCGTTTTTAAGTTCTTCGTCGGTGGCACTCGAAGAGGTAAAAAGGATTTTTTTATCTCTCATGATGAAACTATAGATGTAGACAATATCGCGGTCGCGAGTATAGCCGGATAGTTTAAGAATATTCTGCCTGTCCTGTTCGGGACTCACATCCGACGCGGACATATCCTGATGATGAAAGTGCTCTGGCAGCAGTAGGGGGGTCGTCAGTGCTGCATTTTCCAGCGCAAGATCGAGTTGTGTGTAGAGAGCAGACTTCTCGTGATAGTACACCCAGAATGAAAACGCCACGATCCAGACTACGTAGCCTGCCATGGCTAGATAAAAATTACGTTTTAGGCCTGCTCCGTTCACTTCAAAATCCCATAGATCCTTTATCTGAGTATAGTGTTTGTGTGGTAACTCGCATTGCGGTCCAGATTTACTAAAGTGACGCAGGCTCGATCTTCATAAAGCCAGGCCCGGGTTTAATTCGGCAGAGGCTTAAAGATCGGGTATGGCTGTTAATAGTGGAGTATTGATGTGCAACGCGGAACCGAGATAACCACTTACAGCAGAATTCAATGGAAAGCATAGAAGAGCAGTGACGACTATACCAGTCTGCGTCCAACCATCCAGCGACTAATGCGATGGCGCCCCCGACACGATTCGAACGTGTGACCTTCCCCTTAGGAGGGGGACGCTCTATCCAGCTGAGCTACGGGGGCATTGATAATAATTAGATGCTTTTCGTGGGGCGCTGATCCTAGCAAAAGCCCGAGGCCTTCGCCATTGATGGGTATCGAGTGTTTATCGCGCCATATGTTCGATGAAGTACTGACGGGTTAATTGTCCGGCCTGACTGATTTCTTCCTTACTCATTCGTTTAGAGATGATTTCACGGTTTTGACTGGCCTGTTGGCTGCCTGTTGCGGCGGCGACGCTATACCAGGCATAGGCCTCAAGCAGGCTGCTCGCGGTGCCATGGCCTTCGGCATAGAGATTGGCAAGGTTAATCTGTGCCTCGGGAAGGCCATTGATGGCGGCTTTTCGGAACCATTCAAAGGCAAGCTGTGGATTCTGTACGGTACCAAGTCCCTGTTGATGACAGACCGCCAGATAAAACTGTGCATTGGCATAGTCCTGTTCGGCGGCGCGCTTGAATAAGGTGAAGGCTATTGCGGGATCCTGCTGAACCACCAGACCTTCCGCATAAGCCAGTCCCATCTTGAACTGCGCATTAGGGTAGTTATTCTCAGCGGCCTTTGAGAACCACTCAATAGCTTGCTGATTGTCCTGTGTCACGCCCTGGCCTGCGGCATACATCACGCCCAGATAATATTGACTGCGTGCGACTCCATCAGCAGCCAGTGGCTTTAGCTGTTTCAGGGCCGTGGCATAGTCGCCCGATTCATAGGCGCTGATGGCATCATCATCCCTGTTTTCTGCCACGCTAGCAGTGCAAAAGCTCAATAAAAACAATAAGGTGAGTAATTTTT
>JBFIID010000287.1:0-2825 GCA_041601415.1 Gammaproteobacteria bacterium | reverse complement strand
GGTTTGTCAGTGGGCCCACGGTAGCCGTATCTGTTGAGGTAATCGGGGTGAACCCAAGATCAATGTGGTAATCAGTCCAGGCAACACCGGAGTTATTGATGATGATCTCGTCGAAAACCACGGTCGTTGCGGCTGCAGGAACACCTGCCACAGTACTGATCGTAATCGGGTCCAGACTGTTGAACAGCTTACCAACAGTGTATGTCTCTGTTGTTCCATTGGCGTCAGCAGCAAGCGACGCTACGGTACCAGGCGGGTTCGGTACAAAAGGTCCGAGTACCAGAGCCTGTGCAGACGACGCTGCAATGAAGAGGCCTATCAGGGCCAGTGATTTAATAAAATGATGCATGCGTTTCATTGTGAAATCCTCAAGTTCTACTTTTGTATTAGTTGCAAAAACAACTGCAAACATCGATCCAGATCTGAATTATGGTGGCTATTCAATACCTTAGGTATTCTTTACTGCAGTATTCTGATGGCTTTGTAAAATAAATTGACAGGATTTCAACCCGATATGCTTTACCAAACCCAACGAAAAGCATTTATTCTCATTTATATCAATAAGTTATATTAATTTTTCGCGAGCAAGAAACTGTAAAATATATTGACTATTTACACCTGGAGGGCTTTAACACCCCTGCTCACGTGGAGACTTATTCATCCGCTGGATGTCTGAATGCGTCTACCAATAACAACACCGCGCCGACTGTGATTGCAGAATCGGCGACATTAAAGGCAGGGAAATACCACTGCTGGTAGTAGACCTGAATAAAATCGACTACAAAACCGTGTAACAGGCGATCCCAGAGATTACCTATCGCCCCCCCCAGTATCAGCGCCAGGGCAATCGCCAGGCAGAGTCGATGCGCAGGTAATTTGCGCAACCACTGGAGTAGATAAACACTGATCCCAAGCGCCAGCAAGACAAAGAACCAGCGCTGCCAGCCACCGGCATCATTCAGAAAACTGAAGGCCGCACCCCGATTATGTAACAGGGTGATATTGAAGGACGGCACCACCGGTAGTCTTTCGTACAGTTCAAAGGACGCGCTGACCATCTGCTTGCTGATCTGATCCAGCACGATCACAAGGCCCGACAACCACAGCCATTTCAATTGTGACTTGTTATCTGTCATGGCTTACCTGAAAACAACAAATGACCGGTGACAATAGCCCAATACCCATCAGGCATAGTTTCTTGATTCGCCATCGCCCTCGACATTCTCCACACAGCGACCACAGAGTCCAGGATGCGTTTGATCCTGTCCCACATCTTCACGTTTATGCCAGCAGCGTTCACACTTTTGCTCTGAACTGGCGACGGCCAGCAGTTTCAGTCCCGTCACCTCTTCCGCCTCACGTGCCTCCTGCGGTGCTGCCTCCAGGGGCTGCAGTCTTGCTTCCGAGGTAATCAGCACAAAGCGCAGCTCATCTTCGAGCTTCGCCATCTGTGTCTGCAGGCCTTCGTCAGCATACAGGGTGACGTCGGCATCCAGCGATGAGCCAATGGCACCGGCGCTGCGCAGTTCTTCGAGTAATTTACTCACCTCGGAGCGGACAGCCATCAACTGTTGCCAGAATTCCGGGCTGAAATCGTCACCGGCCTCGACCTCCGGGATCGCCTGATACCAGGTCTCCAGCAGGACAGAGTCGCCACGAGTACCCGGGATCGCTTCCCAGATCTCTTCGCTGGTGAAACTCAGAATCGGCGCCAGCCAGCGCGCCATGGATTCGATGATGTGATACAGCGCCGTCTGTGCGGAGCGTCTGGGCAGACTATCTGCCTTACAGGTGTATTGACGATCCTTGATGATATCCAGATAGAAACCACCCATCTCAACCGCACAGAAGTGGTGCACAATCTGATAGATCTGGTGGAACTGGAATCCCTCATAGGCGCTGATGATCTGCTCCTGTAGATCCGCGCAATGCTGCAGCGCCCAGCGATCCAGTTGCAACATCTCGTCAACCGGAACCAGATCTTTCTGTGGGTCAAAACCCTGTAGATTGGCGAGCAGGAAACGCGAAGTGTTGCGAATACGGCGATAGGCATCGGCCATGCGTTTCAGGATCTCATCCGACACCGTCATTTCATTCCGATAATCGGTAGAGGCAACCCACAGACGCAGAATATCCGCGCCCAGTGACTTCACGACTTTTTGCGGTGCGACCACGTTGCCTTTCGACTTGGACATCTTGTGTCCTTTGGCATCGACGGTGAAGCCATGGGTCAGCACGGTTTTATACGGCGCGCTGCCATTCATCGCGACCGAACTCAACAAGGATGACTGGAACCAGCCACGGTGTTGATCCGAACCTTCAAGATACAGATCGGCGGGCCAGTCAAGGTCTTCCCAGCGGCGCAGCACACTCTCATGAGTGACACCGGAATCAAACCAGACATCCAGCGTGTCGGTCACCTTGTCGTATTGATCGGCCTCTTCGCCCAGCAGTTTGCTCGGCTCCATTTCAAACCAGACATCGATTCCACCCAGTTCAATACTCCCGGCAACTTCCTCAACCAGCCGCTGGGTATCGGGATGCAGGGCACCGGTCAGCTTGTGCACGAAAAGTGGTATCGGTACACCCCAGGTACGCTGGCGTGAGACACACCAGTCCGGACGGTTTTCCACCATGCCCTTGATGCGTTGCTTACCCCAGTCGGGTAGCCACCGCACTTTATCAACCTCGCTCAGGGTCTCCTTGCGCAGACCGTTAAGGTCCATACTGATGAACCACTGTGGCGTGGCACGGAAAATAATCGGCGTTTTGTGACGCCAGCAATGCGGATAGCTGTGATTGAGGTTTTCATGATGCGCCAGTTT
>JBFIID010000286.1:0-2891 GCA_041601415.1 Gammaproteobacteria bacterium | reverse complement strand
TGCCGAAAGCTGAACCCGCATTACCCTCTGCACCCGAACAAAAACCCGAATCTGACATGCAACCGGTACCCCCACCGGTCGAAGACAAAAGCGCACAGCAGGCGAACCCCATGACAAAGAAAGTCGTGAATGACGCCGTCGCCTATATTCGTAGCATGGCCGAACTACGCGGCCGCAATGCAGACTGGGCAGAGCAGGCGGTACGTCATGCCGTGAGCCTGTCCGCCGATGCCGCCCTGCAACAGAATGTGATCGATGTCATCGCGGATGACACTCAGGAGCTTCTGAATAAAGTTGATGGCTGGCAGGTCAGTATTAATGGCGAGAATGTCAGTCTTAATAGTCGAGATCTGATCATCGAAACCATCGAACCGGACTGGCGCAATCAATTGCTTTCTGCGATCACCAACCCCAACATTGCTTACATCCTGATGTTGCTGGCCTTCTATGGTCTGTTTTTTGAGCTCGCAAACCCCGGCTTTGTACTGCCCGGTGTGATTGGCGGGATCTGTCTCTTGCTTGCCCTGTATTCCTTACAGCTCCTACCGGTCAACTATGCCGGTCTGGCGCTGATGTTTCTCGGCATTATTTTCATGATTGCTGAATTATTCGCTCCCAGTTTCGGGGCACTGGGGATCGGCGGGATTATCGCCTTTGTGTTTGGTTCGATCATCCTGTTCGACATTGAAGGCAGCGAGCTTCAGGTTGCCATACCGATCATCATCGCCGTATCAACCCTTAGCTCGATTCTATTTCTGTTCACCCTGCGCATGGCCTATGCAGCACATAGCAAACCGGTTGTCACTGGCGTGGACGAAATGCTGGGTAGTAGCGGTGAAGTACTGGATGACTTTGAACAGACGGGTTTAATTCATATCCACGGTGAGACCTGGAATGCACGCTCCGGCGTGCCACTGAAACGAGGTCAACAGGTTCGTGTGATTGACATAGACGGCTTGATCCTGAGTGTCGAGCCAGCAAAGGAGGATTTAAAATGAACACCACGATTTATATCATCATCGGTATCATTATCCTGCTACCGATGATTTTCAAAGTAATGCGGGAGTATGAACGCGCCGTCGTCTTCACCTTTGGACGCTTTACTTCGGTGAAAGGGCCTGGCCTGATTATCATCATTCCTCTGGTACAACAGATAGAGCGAGTGGAGCTACGCACCATCGTGATGGACGTGCCAAGTCAGGATGTAATCTCACGTGACAATGTATCGGTGAAGGTGAATGCGGTGGTTTATTTCCGGGTTATCGATCCGGAACGAGCCATCATTCAGGTGGAGAATTATCATTCTGCTACCAGTCAGCTGGCACAAACCACCCTGCGTTCGGTACTGGGTCAGCACGACCTGGACGAAATGCTGGCTGAACGAGAAAAACTGAATCAGGACATCCAGATCATCCTCGACAAACAGACCGATGCCTGGGGTATCAAGGTCGCCAATGTCGAAATAAAGCACGTCGACATTGATGAAAGCATGATCCGCGCTATCGCAAAACAGGCCGAAGCAGAGCGCGAACGGCGTGCCAAGGTCATTCATGCAGAGGGCGAATTACAGGCATCGGAAAAACTTTTTCAGGCCGCCGAAGTGTTATCACAGAATAATCAGAGTATGCAGCTCCGCTACATGCAGACACTGACCGAAATCGCCGGCGACAAGAATTCAACCATCGTTTTCCCTATGCCGATGGATCTACTCAAGCCGCTATTAAATTTAAATGCTAAAGAATGACAGGAAGCGATGAAATGTTGTGGTCTACAATAAACCTCGGTGATGCGATGCTGGCTGGCCAGCTACTGTCCGACATCGAACGGCAGTTTCTGGACTTCTATGCCAGCTCGGAAGAAGCCGATGATATGGCCCTGTTTATCCGGCATATTTCAGAAGGCCAACTGCATTGCCAGACGCATCTGTATTTTTCACCTTCCGTAGCAGGCTTCGCCACCCAACTGGGTGCAGTCACCTGTGCAACACCAGATCCAGACGACCTGGGTTTACTGGTGGGTTCCTACACCTTTCGTTAGCCTTTTCCGTCAAAACAGTAAACCAAAATCCCCGTCAAATTCTGCTACCACGGCGGGTGAGACCAGGTCACTGTCCTGGTGACAAAGTCACAGATCAATCAGGCCGACATCGCCAGAATAGCCCCTCGAATATTCACCAATGACACTATCCCGAGGGAGTTTTTAATGAAAATCTTAGCGCGTACCGTTCTTGCCGTAGTGATGCTTGCCGTCGTATCCGCCTGTTCCACGTTCGAAACACAGGAACCAAAACCGCTGTACGACCGCCTTGGTGGTAAAGAAGCCATCAGCGCCGTTGTGACTCACCTGTGGGGTGTTGCGAGTCAGGATGAACGCATCAACCAGCATTTCGCAAATACCAAACCTGAAATTTTTGCCGGCCAGTTGGTAGATTTCCTCTGCCAGGGTTCCGGTGGTCCATGCACCTATACCGGTCAGGATATGGTAAAGGCCCATGTTGGAATGAATATCACCAGTGCCGAATTTGACGCCCTGGCAGAAGATATCGTTATTACCCTGGATCATTTCAAGGTACCTGCACAGGAAAAGTCT
Organism: Gammaproteobacteria bacterium; assembly: GCA_041601415.1. Taxonomy (GTDB): domain Bacteria; phylum Pseudomonadota; class Gammaproteobacteria; order JBFIID01; family JBFIID01; genus JBFIID01. The sequence goes on along the minus strand of JBFIID010000286.1, from coordinate 302 downwards.
GAGGTTATGGCGATGCTGGGCGGCATGAAGAACGACGTAATTAATAGATAATAAAAATCGCTAACTGTTAGTTGTCCAACAGGGTAGCAATGCCCTGTTGGACTATCTATTTTGGAAAGGCTTTGAATAACAACTGAAAACGGGCACAGGCATAATTAGTAAAATAAAAACTGATCTACATCTGATTCTGCAGAAACTTTCTCCTGACTCACTCCCATAGCGTTTGTGTTAAGTCAATTGATACTATAGATTCAATCTCTGGTTGTTCCTCTACTACAGCCATTCCATCATTATCTACTATA
>JBFIID010000285.1:0-2973 GCA_041601415.1 Gammaproteobacteria bacterium | reverse complement strand
TATAGCCGTGTCTACCACCTGCCTGATTTCTGGTCGCGTATACAGGTCAAAAAGGTCTGGCAGCCCTGCCTGTTCGGATCGAGCCCGCTGATACAGCAGTGGGAAACTCAGTTTCCCCGACTCATTCCTGCGGGTTGTGGCCAGGCTATATTGGGGATGGTAGGAAATTGAATCTATAAACGGGTAGCGCACGAGAACCGAACTGGAGAAGGTCATGAAGGCCTCCTCATCCACCTCAGACATAACATCGAACAAGGTCGAGATGTTTTTCGCGACATCATCGCTGGCTGACAGGCTACGTATCACATTTTCAGTAACCGTCACTGACTCAAATGCAAACTCCGTGGTTTTACTATCGAGTGCGGTGTTCCAGGCCAACATGAACAGGATGGCTGAAAATGCAAGAGCCAGAACTACCGCGATGCCGTAGGTCATCCAGACGGGCAAATGGGTGGTCTTTACGTTTGTCGGTCTCTGCGTATCCACGAGTTCCTTTCTAGATCAAATGAGGCACTGCATGTTCATAGCCGTGTCTGGCCAGGAACGAGATTTTTACTCTTCGTAGACAACATCAACGCGTTGCAGATAATCCTCAAGAACAGCAGTAGCCTTTTCGATGGTAGTGGTATCTCCCAGGCTCGCAGCCTGTTCAATATCAGCGCCAATGTCGGTTATCGCATCAAAACCGTAGCCACCGCCTGCACCTTTCATGCTGTGACCTATAATTCGAATCTTTTCCAGATCAGAAGCCGCTAATGCTGTTCTAATGCGATTAACATCCTCCGCGCGATTGTTCAGAAACCCGGGTATCAGATCTTCCAGATCAGGGTCACCCTGAATAATAATTCTATCTTCACTGCTCACTACTAGACTCTCCAGACAACAATGAACTACAACTAACTCCCTGAACCGGCCTTGGATTGTCGAAATTCGGCCGCGTCCAGGCTGTGCTGTGTTAGCAGTTTATAAAATTCTGTTCGATTCCTGCCAGCTATTTTAGCCGCATTCGCTACATGGCCATTGGTTAACTTCAACACACTAATCAGGTAGTTTCTTTCGAAGGTGTTCTTTGCGTCCTTCAGTGTCTGAATCTCCCCTGGTTCGTCGCGCAGCGCGCGTTTGGCCATACTGACGGGGATAATGTCAGATTTTGTCAGGGTCGCACACAATTCAATAACGTTACCCAACTGCCTGACATTACCAGGCCACGGAGCGGAGGTCAGATATTCCATGGCCTCCGGGGCAAAACGTTTTTTCTTTTCTCCACGCCTGATGGCCATTTTATCAAGCAGATGGTCTGCGAGTGCGGCAATATCCTCACGTCTCTCTCGTAATGCAGGCATCTGTAGAGGCACCACGTTCAAACGGTAATAGAGATCTTCTCTGAAATCGCCAAGCTTAACTGACTCATCAAGGTTATTATGGGTAGCAGAAATAATTCGCACGTTGATTGGAATGCTCTTTACGGAACCTACCGGGCGCACTTCAAAGTCCTGCAGTACTCGTAACAGTTTGACCTGAAGACCTAAGGGCATATCACCAATTTCATCTAAAAATAGCGTTCCTTCATTGGCCGCCTGGAACAGGCCTGTGTGTTTGGTGTTCGCGCCGGTAAACGCACCCTTTTCATGGCCAAACAGTTCCGATTCAAGCAATTGCTCCGGGATGGCACCGCAATTGACACCAATGAACGGTTTGTCTTTTCGAGGACTGGATTCATGTATAGCCTTTGCCAGTACTTCCTTACCCGTGCCTGTTTCACCACTGATGAATACGGTAATATCACCATCCGCGATCATCTGCGCCTGCTCCATCAAATCGGACATAAGCTGACTGCGGTAAATCAGATCACTTCCAAAACTGTTTGCTTCGTTCCCTTCTTCGGCTGTAGTGGCACCCAGATTACGGCGAATTTCCTTAATCAAGACCTGCTGGTCGACCGGTTTGGTCAGAAAAGCGGCGGTACCCAGATGTGTCGCTTTAATAGCGTCAGGTATCTGCGCCTGCCCGCTCAACATGATGACAGGCATCAGTGGATTTCCGCGATGAATCTCGGATAACAGCGCCATACCATCCATTTCGTCCATGAACAGATCGGTAATCACGACATTAGGGCGTAGCATACTCAGACGTGAGAGTGCTTCCGGGCCCGATCCGACTGTTGTCACATCAAGCCCATCTTTTTCTAACCAGACTTTCAACAGAGCCAGCATGTCCGGATCATCATCGACGACCAGAATCCGTGGCTGATTATTTTTTGCGTTCTTATCCACCACTTATCGCTTATGCTCCGTATGTATGGTGCTCACAAGATATCCTACCGGGAAGCCTATCTGCCTGATTCTGTACACGGGGAAACTGATTTTCCGGGCTAATTAACAATCTGAACTCCTCCTCCCGCAGGCATACGCATTGTATCCCACCTTCCTGTCAAAATGCAGAGTATGTTTATGAAACAGGTCACGCCTCTGGCACGCGTCCAGAGTTGATAATCATGACTCTATTGTACTAGCGGCCCGGCTCTGTATTTCCTGAATTGTTCTGGGTTCACCCTCTTAATAGAACCAAAAACCAGAACTGAATTTGTTCTTCATATATGTTGCCGGACAATACAAAAAAGCAACGAAGTCTATAAAACTGCTCTATCAGTTTTTACCGATCCCTTCCGCTTATTCAACCGTTACAGACTTCGCTAAATTCCTGGGTTGGTCGACATCTGCTCCTTTCAGAACCGCGACATGATATGAAAACAGCTGTAAGGGTATGGTATAGACGATGGGGGCAATTTCCGCATCAACAGCGGCCAGAGTCAGAACCTTGATATCCTCCGTCTCTTTAACCCCGGAGCTGGAGTCAGCAAAGACATAAAGCTTACCTCCCCTGGCGCGGACCTCTTCAAGATTCGCCTTCAATTTTTCCAGTAATTCATTATTTGGCGCCACGGCAATCACCGGCATATCATCATCCACCAGT
>JBFIID010000284.1:0-3017 GCA_041601415.1 Gammaproteobacteria bacterium | reverse complement strand
ATTCAGGCTTCACTCTGCAGATCATTTTCGGTATTATCGCCGCCTTCCCCGATCAGGGTCGTTAGCTCAGTTGGTAGAGCACCGGACTTTTAATCCGATGGTCGTAGGTTCGAATCCTACACGACCCACCATTTTTCCCTGCTCGTGAGTGACGCTCACTGGCTATCCCAAAGTGTATTTTTTAACACCAGTCCCAGATTTAATGACGAAAGTCATTATCTTGTGAGGGACATCACATTATCCTCAAATAAATCGCCTTTCGGCCGATAACAGAGATGATGAAAGATTCCGTGAACAGGCAACGACATAACTCAGATTTCGCTCCTTCGGATCTGGGCCAAATGGGGCATGTAGCAAAGATCTCATTGCTGATTAGCCTGTTCTGTGCCGTTGGTATTCTGTTGTTGGCTCTCTATATCGATACACCGAACGAGAATTATCTGCAGAGCGTCAGTACCATGATGACCAACAGCGAACGTCTGGACGTGCTGATGTTGTTAACCGGCTGTTGTCTGGTCGGTGCCTGTGCAGCTATGACCTGGTCAGTTTCGCTGTACAACTCCCTGCATGTGGCCGGGCCACTGTATCGCTTTACCCAGAACCTGCAGCTAGATAAAGATGGCAATCCCGCACCGATGGTTCAGATCAGAGGCACGGATTACCTGCAGAGCGAATACCTCCTGCTGCGCGAGACGATGCAGACCTTCTCTGACCACTATGGCCAGATTGAAAATCAGCTGCTGCTCGTGCGTGAGGCGGTTCAGAACGGTGATGAGGAAAAGGCGCAGGAATTGATTTCAGCGCTAGAGGTACAGATCAGGGAAGTCGCGATTGATGTCTAAAACATTACGTTTCCTAAGTATGTTGATCGTCCTGTGCGGCAGTTTGTTGCTGGTTTTCAATGGCCACAGCAAGAAACCCCATTTGAGTGACGAATCATGTGATGGCTGTCATCTCAGTCGTGGCGAGGTGAAAAAGAAGGAGGCGTATAAGCTGGTTGCGTCACAGGAACAGCTCTGTGGGGGGTGTCACTCGAAGGCCAGCGTTGCCAGTCATCCCAGCGGCATCAGGCCGAGTAAACGTCCGCCCAAGGAGCACCCACTGGACTGGAAGGGTGAGCTTACCTGTAGCACCTGTCACGAGGTTCATGGCAAACGTCAGGGGCTGTTACGCACCAAGAATCGTGGCAGAGATTACTGTCTGGGCTGTCATGATAAGAAGTTTTTCAAGAACATGTCTGACATGATGGCCAGCGGTCATCTCGATGCCAGACACTCCGACCCGGGTTTCCTTGGACTGGTGGATACTTTTTCCCTGCAATGCCTGGGCTGTCATGCCGAAGAAGACGGTATTATGAATGTCTCACTGGGCTCGGGCGGCATCGTGAGCCATGCGAGTCGCAAGGGTAACCATCCAATAGGTCGCGTGTATGATAAGGCCTACCGCTATGGTGGCTACCGGGCTGCGGCCACGTTGCCCAAGTTCATATCATTACCGGACGGGATGGTCAGCTGTATCTCCTGTCACAGTGGCTATAGCCGTGATCATGGAAAGCTGGTTATGCCGAATGAAAACTCAAGCCTGTGTTTTACCTGCCATGACATTTAGTACATCAATCGAATCCTATCAGCGTCGCATCAAATATATAGACAGCCGTCTACAGGGGCGGCTGATAGTCGCGCTGATGATACTGGAGTCTGTCATTGTTTCGGTTGCCATGGTCTACCTGTATTACGATTATTCAGCACTGTTTGAGGTCTATCTGTATTCCATCCATCGTCTTGGAAATGAAGATTTCTTCTTTAACCTGATGCAGGAACTGTTCGTCGTGGTACTGGTGATGTCGGTATTCAACGTGTTCATGTTGATCATTGCCAGCAGTCTGTGGGTGCGACATATCAATGCTATTCTGAGTTGTTTTACAGACGGATTAAGGGCGATTAACCAACTGGATCTCCGTAGTCGTCAGACCGGCAATGTGACGCACGAGGTGATCAGCGAGCTGGATGAATGGCGTCAGCGTGAGACCCGGCGTTATGTGGAATTACGTGAGCATCTTCCACAGATTAAGTCTGCACCGAAGGCCCAACGCCTGCAGGCGATTGAAGAATGTCTGGAAGTCCTGCCGAAAACCTGAAGAGGGTCGATTAAATCGGCTCTCTCTCTCCGCTTAAGCCTGAATTAAGCTTCGCCATCTATTCTTGTTCACAATCAAGAATGATGGAGAACCGACATGACGACTGACATTAACCAAAGCAAAGAAACCCAGGTGCGAGTATGGGATCCCTTCGTGCGTATTTTTCACTGGACGCTGGTGCTGGCTTTCAGCGTCTCCTATATCGTTGAAGACCATTACCTGAATGTCCATGTGTGGGCCGGTTATATTGTCCTGGCCTTAATCACGGCGCGCATTCTATGGGGCTTTGTGGGCAGTGCGCACGCCCGTTTTAGTGATTTTGTTTACCGTCCCTCGACTATCTTTACTTATCTAAAAGACGTGCTGCTGATGCACCCGCGGCGCTATCTTGGACATAATCCGGCGGGTGGTGCGATGATTGTCCTGATGGTGATCAGCCTGCTGGCCCTGACGATCAGTGGTGTTGCCCTGTATGGCGCAGATCAACATGCCGGCCCGATGGCGGGAATGATGCAGGGGGTTAGTCATGATGGCGAAGAGATCCTGGAAGAGGTGCATGAGTTTCTGGCTAACTTTACCCTCGCACTGGTGTTTATCCACATCGCCGGTGTGATTGTAGAAAGTGTGCTTCACCGGGAGAACCTGGTGCGTGCGATGGTAACTGGCAGCAAGAGGGCATGAGTATGCGAATCTCAAATAATTTCAAGTGGCTCATGCCGTTAGGTTTAAGTCTTGTGCTGGTCACTGTGCTAATACAATCCGGTCGTACGATGGCAAGCCCAGGTCATGATGATGCCAGGGCTTTGCATAAAGCGGGTGACATCGTGTCACTGGAAACCGTGCTGGCCAGCCTGCGTGACATTAAGCAGGGACGGGTCAT
>JBFIID010000283.1:0-3117 GCA_041601415.1 Gammaproteobacteria bacterium | reverse complement strand
CTGGCCGCAAGTCTTGCATATAACGTATCAATCAACGATGTTCGTAGACCGCGTGAGAAGAAAGATCTGCGGATGTTCAGTGGCCGCGTGAATGACCTTCCATGTCGGCGCATTGCTGTACTGGGTACTGATTGCGCCATTGGGAAACGCACTACGGCGACGATACTCACGCGCGCTCTGAATGAGAGCGGCTTGAAAGCGGTAATGGTTGGCACTGGCCAAACCGGTTTGATCCAGGGCGCACGTTATGGCATTGCTCTAGATGCAATCCCTTCACAGTTTTGTGTGGGTGAACTGGAAGCAACTATTGTCGAAGCCTACGAAAACGAAAAACCAGATATCATTGTTGTGGAAGGGCAAGGGGCTCTAAGTCACCCCGCGTTTTCATCGTCCGCCTTCATTCTTCGCGGTTGTTGCCCAGATGGTGTGTTGTTACAACACGCGCCAGGTCGTGTTTATCGGTGCGACTTCGATAAATTGAAAATGCCTACTTTAGAGACTGAAATTAATCTTATCCAGACATTCGCTGATACCTCTGTAATCGGAATAACTATTAATCACGAGAACATGAGTGATAAGGACCTTAGTTCTACTATAGAAAACTATGAGCATGAATTCGCTATGCCGGTTACAGATGCATTGTCCAGACCCAGGGAGCGACTGGTTGAGATGGTTTTGAAGGCGTTTCCGGAATTGCAGGAGAGCTTGAAAACGGCAGCGTGAGTTACGCTCCACGGCTTGAGATCGATCTGGATAAGATCTACCACAATGCCCACACATTAGTTCAACAATTGATGCGTCTGGGTATCTCTGTGACGGGCGTTACAAAAGCAACGCTCGGCTCTACAGATATCGCAAATGTATTACTGCGTGCCGGGGTAGATTCTTTGGGGGATTCTCGAATCGATAATATCGAGAAAATGTGCAAGGCGGATGTGTCATCATCTATGATGCTAATTCGCTCTCCAATGATTTCAGAAATCTCAAAGATTGTGAAATATGCTGATATCAGTTTCAACACAGAAATAGAACTTATTCGACAACTCTCGGTTGAAGCCTGCAAAGTGGGCCGGATACACAATGTGGTTCTGATGGTCGAGCTTGGTGACCTTCGAGAAGGCATCATGCCCGATGACATCATGGGTGTTGTAGAAGAGACACTCAGACTACCTAATATCGTCTTCAAAGGTATTGGCGCTAACCTTGCGTGTAGAAGCGGGGTAGTACCCGATGTAAGAAACATGGCTGTTTTATCTGAACTGGCAAACGCTATTGAGGTTCGGTTTGGTCAAACATTAGAGATTGTGTCGGGTGGCAACTCTGCCAATATATCGTGGGCATTGAGTGGTGCTGACATCGGAAGAATTAACAACCTACGGCTGGGTGAAGCGATCTTGCTGGGCTGCGAGACTCTCCATCGACAGGCAATTAGTGGCTTGCACACTGATGCCATTACACTGGTTGCGGAAGTGATCGAATCAAAGATTAAGCCCTCAAAACCGATGGGCGATATCGCCCAAACCGCGTTTGGCGAGACGTGCATAGCCACGGATCGCGGAGCAATCACCCAGACTATTCTGGCCATTGGGATTCAGGATATAGACCCTGAAGGACTACAGGCCGATGGCATCAGGATATGTGGGGCGAGCAGCGATCATCTCATTATAGAGACTGATGGCGATCTTCTGGCTGTTGGTACAGAGGTGAGATTCCAGCCCAGCTATAGCTCGCTGCTGCGCGCCATGACTTCCCCATTCGTTCGTAAACTGGCAAAACTTCAAACCCCGTTGAATCAGGTAGCTTCAATTTCGAATTGATTCTAGCCCTGGCCTGGACGGACAGGAAAAGATTGGTTTGCCTGCATGTTCCAAAACCAGACCTTTGATCGATAGCTGATAATACTGCTTTTTTGCTGGATTTGAAAAAGAGACTCCCGGTGCTTTAGCAGGGTGTAAAGTGAATCATTCTAAATGTAGTGTTTAATTCTATGGATCAAAAAAAGCCGCCTGTAAAGGCGGCTTTTTTTGATCGTGATGCATGATAGAAATACTTGGTCTATTCAGCCTTTATCGTTTACAGCCTTGCGCTTACGAGTGAAACCGAAGCCGGCCAGGGAGATGGCCAGTAAAGCGACAGTGCCGGGTTCTGGGATCGCATTTGCGGAAGTGAACTGACCACCGCTGCCGACATCAGAGGCAACTTCACCGGAGACCGACCAGTCTCCCGTGCTATTTAGTTCGAAACTGACAAGACCAACGTCGCAGCTACCACCCAGGCCGCCGCCACCTGGGTCGAGTGGCACAGGGCTGAGCACCTGCGCACCGAGGGGAGTACAGAAGTTAGGGAAGTCAAAAAACAGAGGGTTGTCTGGATCGGTCACATTCACTGAGGAGGAAACTTGGAACGTTTCACCGGCCTTGACTTGCCCTGTTGGCAAAAGAGCTGAGGTGAACAGGAAGGGGTCAGTGATGCTAAACGCATTAATCAGACTTGAACCGCCATAACTGAATAAAATGGTGCCGTCACCACGACTTTCTATGGTGCCGTCGGGTCTAAGATACATGCCAGTGAGGCGGAGAGTGGCGCTTACCGTCTGGGTCAGGCCGTCATCGAATGGATTGAAGTCGATATCGGTGGGGCTACCGTTAAATGCACAGTCGTCGCATTCACCGGTGAAATTAAAGGTGAAATCAAACCTCGGCTCAATCGGTGCGGCATTCGCGTTGAATGCGAAGGTGCTCGCGAGCAATAACGCCGTTGCGTACTTTCCGATGATTCTGAAATACATTGATAGCTTCCCTGTGTTGTGATTCATTAAGCTGAACTTTACACCAGATTCATGCCGTTTTTCCACTCAGGCAATACCGCTGCCAGGCCCATATCTGGCGCTGGCGCGGCTATTTTCGTTAGCCGATGCACGAAGTATGAGGGAGTAAAATCAACGAAAGTAATTTGGTGTGTGTTTGGCTTTAGTGTTCAAACGCCTCCAGTTCGAGGCGAATGTGGCCACCAATAAATACCGGTGTGTCGCTGATGTTCACGGACTCGCCATCCATTTCGTATCGAACCTGTTTAATCAGTCCCACGTCAGGTGCATACCATTCCTCCATGGTGATG
>JBFIID010000282.1:0-3162 GCA_041601415.1 Gammaproteobacteria bacterium | reverse complement strand
GGTAATGCCAAGGCACGCGTGAATGTCTGGACCTTCCCGGATCCAATACCCATCCATCGAGAACCGCTGTATACCTCACGGCGTGACCTGGTGGAGAAATACCCGACCTACGAGGATCGTAAGTCGTTCTATCGCCTGCCAACCAGATATGCGTCAATTCAGTCCAAGGATTTTTCCAAGGACTATCCCATCATTCTCACCAGCGGGCGTCTGGTGGAATATGAAGGTGGTGGTGATGAGACACGATCGAATCCATGGCTGGCAGAATTGCAGCAGGATATGTTCGTCGAAATGAATCCCAAGGATGCCAATGATGCGGGTGTGCGTGAAGGTGATGATGTCTGGGTAGAAGGTGCCGAGGGTGCGAAAATCAAGGTCAAGGCCATGATAACCCGACGTGTAGCTCCAGGCGTGGCATTTGCGCCATTCCATTTTGCAGGACACATGGAAGGGCGTGATCTCCGCTCCAAATACCCCAAAGGTTCTGACCCGGTTGTACTGGGTGAGGCGGCAAATACCGCAATGACCTACGGATACGATTCTGTCACTCAGATGCAGGAGTCTAAAGTCTCCCTGTGTCGCATCAGCAAGGTATAGGAGGAGACGATCATGGCACGTATGAAATTTCATTGTGACTCAGAACGCTGCATCGAGTGTAACGGTTGTGTAACGGCCTGCAAAAACGAGAATGATGTTCCCTGGGGCGTTAATCGCCGCCGTGTAGTCACCATCAAGGATGGTGAACCTGGCGAACGTTCTCTTTCGGTGGCCTGCATGCATTGCTCGGATGCACCCTGTGCGGCTGTATGTCCGGTCGATTGTTTCTATACCACCGACGATGGCATCGTGCTGCATGATAAGGACATCTGCATCGGTTGCGGTTACTGCTTCTATGCATGCCCATTCGGTGCGCCGCAGTTCCCTGAAAACGCGGCCTTCTCATCGCGTGGCAAGATGGACAAATGCACCTTCTGTGCTGGTGGTCCGGAAGAAACCGGCAGCAGCGATGAACACCGTAAATACGGTTCAAATCGTATCGCTGAAGGTAAGCTACCTGCCTGCGCCGAGATGTGTGCAACCAAAGCGCTAATAGCAGGTGATGCGGATATCGTATCCGACATCTATCGTAAGCGCGTCATCAACCGCAGTACGGCATCACTGGCAAGAAATACAGAGTTGCGGTCCTCCGCGTTTGGAGGCTCGTCCGGTATGGAAGGGCGAGCAACCCGCTCCGACTAACTGTTAGTCAACCCGGAACCGATGACAACTGTCATCGGTTCCGGATCAGCTAAACCAGACTTAGGCAAATGGTCTGCCCAGTAGCGGCGAAGGGGTAAAGTGATGAGTAACATAATCAGGTGCGGGTTTCGGCAACCGTTGATGATCATCCTGTTAATGGTTTTATCAGCAGGCGTCTTGAACACCGCGCAGGCTGCCCCTGAGCGGGGCGTTGTAGTGGTTAGTCCCGCTGGTGATCTGTGGCGCGAAGTGAGACAGAGACAGGGGGAAATGCCGGCACAACTGGTAGGAAGCACACAGGTTAAAGGTATGGAGACGGGCGTATTAATTCGCTCGGCAGGGCAGGAGTGGCGACAGTTCAGAATGGAAAAACTGGTGCCCTACAGCATGACACTGCTGGGTCTGGCGATTATCGCTCTGGCAGCATTTCGAGTGATACGCGGCAAGATCGTTGTCGCCGAAGGGATGTCCGGAGTAAAGATTTCACGTTTCACGTCGTTCCAGCGTACCGTGCACTGGGTGGTGGCGGGGTTATTTATTCTGCTCGCCCTGACGGGTACCCTGCTGACCTTTGGTCGTACCGGCCTCGTCCCTGTGATCGGTAACGAGGCCTTCGGTAGTCTGGCCTATGTATCGAAACTGATTCACGATTATGCGGGGCCACTGTTCGGACTTTCGCTGCTGGTCATGATTGTGACCTATATGAAAGACAATATTCCCAACGACACGGACATCAACTGGTTTATGAAACTTGGTGGCTTCTTTGGTCATCATGCCAGTTCCGGTCGCTATAACGGTGGTGAGAAGGCCTGGTACTGGGTAGTTGTCGTTGTCGGCATTGTCGTTGTCGGCAGTGGTCTGGTTCTGGACTTCCCTAATTTCGGACAGACACGTGAATTGATGAGTGATGCACACATGCTGCATTCGATCTCGGCGATCCTGATCCTGGCGGCGTCACTTGGGCATATCTACATGGCCACCGTGGGTACGGAAGGCGCGCTGGAAACAATGACCTCTGGTTACTGCGATGAGAACTGGGCAAAAGAACACCACGATCTCTGGTACCAGGAAATGAAGGCCGCTGGGAAGGTGGGGGCTGATATAAAAACCTAGTCAAAAGTTCTCAGTTGTTTTCATCTTAAAACCTCTGTCCTCAGGGGTTTTTTTTATGTGGATTACCCCCACTGCTTTGCACCTCTATACCGGTGTTGTGCATACTTATGCGGGATAACAAAGGAATGACAACATGACAATCAGTAGACGATTATTTCTCGGCGGCCTGGGACTGGCGGGCCTGGGCGGCTGTAAATATCTTCCGGACGATACGATTTTTAACCCCTGTGAAGGGCCTGTATTACCGACCCATCTGGCCGAGCACCCAATCCTGAAGGAGGCATGGCGGGATATTGAGCCTGCACAGGTCTGGGATTCGCATGTTCACCTGACGGGAACGGGGGATAGCGACAGCGGTCTGTGGATTACCCCCCGCATGGGTAGTCTGCGGCACCCCGTTGAGTATCTGCAATATCATTTCTTTATGAATGCATCCTGCATTGAGGATCAGCAGGCGGTCGATAAATCCTACGTCAGAAGACTCTACGCGCAGGTGAATGCTATGCCCGCGGGTGCAAAGGTGATGTTACTGGCCTTTGATTTTCATCACACCGAAAAGGGGAAGGCGAGTAAACAGGATAGTACGTTCTATACACCGAATGCCTATGCGGCAGCGATGACGCAGCGTTTCCCGGATCGCTTCGAATGGGTGGCATCGATTCACCCCTACCGGGACGATGCGGTGGAGGCACTGCACCTGGCAGTAGAGCAGGGCGCACGTGCGATTAAATGGTTGCCGCCTGCGATGGGCATCGACCCGGCCTCAAAAAAATGTGATGGCTTTTATCGTGCACTGAAGCAACTCGGTAT
>JBFIID010000281.1:0-3184 GCA_041601415.1 Gammaproteobacteria bacterium | reverse complement strand
TCTCCAGTCCGGCCTGAGTACCGGCAACGATGGCGGCGCCGCGCGCCTGACCCAGTTTCAGGGCCGAATCGGCGTTGCGGTGCATGAAGACCTGTTCTATCGCCATCTCGCCGGGCTGGTAGAGCTGAATAATCTGGCTAATGCCGCTAAAGATGGTGTTCAGGCGATCGGGAAAGGCCTGCCCTTCGGTGCGGATGCTGGCGTGGTGCAGGTGCCGGCTTTTCTGACCCGTCACTTCAACCACACCGACACCGGTGATGCGTGAACCGGGGTCAATACCGAGGATGATGCGTGAAGTAATGCTGGCCGTCATCTGCAGCTTGTCCCGTAGACTCGAAATTGTTGAATAGCCTGAGTCAGCGAAACAGTCATTATAATTTGTTGAGAATGTCCTCGCTGATGTCCGCGTTGGAATAGACTTCCTGCACGTCGTCGAGGTCTTCCAGATTGTCCAGCAGGCGCAGCATCTTCTCTGCGTCTTCGAGATCCAGACTACTGGTAATCTCGGCACGCATGGTCACCTCGGCTGATTCGGGGTTGAGGTCGGCGCTGTCCAGGGCATCTTTTACTACCCCGAAATCTTCCGGTTTGGTTAACACGTCGATAGAACCATCGTCATTGGTCACGATGTCTTCTGCGCCAGCATCCAGAGCCGCTTCCATTACCGTGTCTTCATCGGTGCCGGCTGGATAGCTGAGAACACCGGTCTTGCTGAACTGGAAGGCCACGGAATTTTCCGTGCCCATATTGCCGCCCGCCTTGCTAAAGGCATGACGCACTTCAGCCACGGTTCGATTACGGTTATCGGTCATGCAGTCGACCATAACTGCCGTACCACCGGGGCCGTAGCCTTCGTAGCGTACTTCATCGAGGTTGTCGCTTTCGCCACCACCGGCACCGCGATCGACCGCGCGCTTGATGGTGTCTTTGGTCATATTGTTCGACAGGGCATTATCAACGGCGGCACGCAGACGGGGGTTGGCGGCGGTGTCACCGCCTCCAAGGCGCGCTGCAACCGTGATTTCACGGATCAATTTGGTAAAAATTTTGCCCCGTTTGGCGTCTTCACGGCCCTTTTTGTGTTTGATATTGGCCCATTTACTATGACCTGCCATAACAACCTCTTATCTGTATTCAATTTGCGCAGGGATTCTATCATTCTTGAGGCCTACATTCCCGTGTCGCTAGACGAGAGCCGGAATAACGCGTGCTGTGACAGGCGCTACAGAAGTGTCCTGAGGATTGATACTGGATGAGGGGAAATACGGGGCGCGAGAAAGGCTTAGGAAACGTCTGCCTGCTGACTTTCTGAAATAGCAGGCGTGGCAAAACGTTGGCCGTTTACGCAGTTACGTCCGGATTTTTTCGAACGATACAGTTCCCGATCGGCCTGTTCGATTAGCTCGGTGCGCCTGATGGAATGCGCCGGCACCATCGCGGTCAGACCGATGCTGACCGTTACCACTTTACTGGTCTGGGCAAATTCGTGGGGAATGGCGAGATTTTCCACTTCCCGACGCAATTTTTCGCCGATCAGCATGGCGCCTTCCTCGTTTGTGTCGGGCATTAACAGCACGAATTCCTCACCACCGAAGCGGGCGAGTAAATCAGAAGAACGTGCCGCGATTTTGGACATCGCCGTGGCGACCTGACGTAAGGCGTCATCCCCCGCCTGATGACCATAATTGTCGTTATAGGTTTTGAAGTGGTCAATATCAATCAACAGGATGGCAAGCTGGTAATGACTTCGCAGCGCGCGCTTCCATTCACGCTCAAACTCGATATCAAAGATGCGACGATTACCTATCCCGGTCAGGGCATCGGTATTCGAGAGTTTCAGCAGTTCTGCTTCGGCATTCTCACGGATCTGCATCTCCTGAACCAGATTATGGTTAATATTCCTGGCGGTCTCGGCCAGCGCATGTGCTTCGTCGGTTCGCTCGTGCAAACGGTTCAACACGAAGCCGATTCCGATCAGGGAGAGCAGCATAACGCCGGTGGTTAAGTAGAAGGTTTCGCGCACCATATCGTTGTTTAACACCATCTGGCTCTCGATGGGTGTGATGACTTCCATCACGCCCCGAAGCTGACCGGTTGACCAGTCGTTTTTTGGAGTATCAGGGTGTGAGTTATGACAGCCTATGCAGCTCTCCCGCATCAAATCCGCGGTTGCATAACGCAGAGCGGGGAGTCCATCCACGATCTCAAAGCGATAAAAGGCCTGTTCCGGGTTTGCCAGAAGTGCCAGCCATGCATCCTGGGCAAAACTGTCTCTTAAGCCTCCGGAGTTTTCACGCCAGGGAAACGGAAAGGGGCTGTACAGACGACTTGTAGCACCACTGGGGTGACCTGCCAAACGTCTTCCCAGCAGCATACTGAAGGTGGCGGGAAGGGGAATAGCGCCGTCCCTGGTGGCGTAATCATGGGTCACTTCCAGCCCTGCTGCCTTTGCGGCCACCACCACCTCGGATGTGTAAAGGGTACGAAACTCTGTGAGTGCCTCGCTGAGGATGCGAGAGTTCTGAATAGCTGTAGATCGGATTTGTATATCGGATAAGTGATTAAGGTGACAGACAATCGCCGCGACACCCACTGAAAACATGATCCCCAGAACAAGAATCGTATGCCTGATCGAGAAGTCGAGTAAGCATTTCAGAATGTATGAGGTGCTAGCAATCACTGTTTACGTTATGAAACCCGCGTATTCGTTTAATTATCAGTAACATGGCTTGTGTCTGACGTATCTGCGTCAGGGGAGCAAGTTAGCCTGCTGTATTCGATACGACGTGATTGGCCTGTTCGTTTAAGCCGTCATTAGCTTGAATAAAGAATTCCCTGAGTGAACGACCCATCACTGCCGCCGTGGTAAACCTAGCGGCATAAGGATTAATAACTTAAGAAGTGGGCGTAGCCCGATTCAATACGGTCTGTACCCGGCGAATGGCTGGTGGGAAGGTACTTATCCGGGGCTACGTAGCCGTTGCCGTTGTGTTATCGCGATCAGGAGCAGCCCAAGCATGAGAAGGCCAGGTAAAGCGGGTTCCGGGATTGCACTTAGTGTGGCACTGAACTGAGCCACAGTACTGGCGCTGGTGAAGGCAAGTGTGCCACCAGTGGTGTTTACCGGGAAACTATCCCATTGCAGTAATTGACCCGAGCCCGATAGTGGGCCAATGGCGGAGAC
>JBFIID010000280.1:0-3213 GCA_041601415.1 Gammaproteobacteria bacterium | reverse complement strand
TGTGATGCAGTATGCGGATCTAACGACGCCAGCTATTGTGCATTGCAGCATCGTGTAGCAGAATGCACGCCCCTGTACGAGCAGAACAGCACTCCGTCGATGCTTGTAGTTAATCAGCGTGAGCCTTCCGCATTGGAATTGTCCGTGTCCTGCCAAAGGCGGCGCGGGTCTTTCTGGCGCCCCACTGACCGCAGTTGTCGCGATATGAGCTATTGGTATGGCAGGCGGAGTCTGGTAAACGGTTAGCAGTCTCGCAGGCAGTCGTAGCCGTATTGGGCGTATTACAGGGTATTAGATATTGAATAAGGGCATTGCCCCATTGTGCAGAGTTCAGTGTTCGTCACTAGCCAGATCTGTGCGCGAAATTGTTATTTATGAGTTAAAACAGGAATAAAGAGCATGAACAAACCACAGCAAATCAATCAACAGGGCCGGGTTATTATTTTCCATAAGCACCGCACATCGGGACGCACCGTTTTTCTGATCGATATAAACGACAGTATTCTGTTCGGTGATGCGATGGATGCCCCCTGTTATTTGCTGGAAAACGGGGAGGTCGCTGAACAGCATGATGAGAAGCACCGTGCGCTGTTACAGAGTATTGAAGAGGAAGTCCATTTGAAGGGTAGGGCGCTGATTCTTGAGTCGGGTTTTCAACAGACAATAGAGACCAGACAGGGTGTGATGCCGGTACTGTTGGCGCGACTGGATACGATGGATGTGCCCGATTGTTCGGTGCTGTCGGGAGGACAGGCGTTTGTGCCGATGACAGAGCTGCGCAAGCTGGCTCCTAATGAAATGGAACTGGTTCGTCTTGCCAATGAATATGTCGTAGTTTAACTACTTAGCAGGTCAGGGCTTCAATGGTGAGAAGTGTTCGCTTCCTGCCATTAACGAAACTACAAACCTGGATATTCATTGTCTGAAATTATGTAAGATCAACAGGATGAGAAAAGGACTAATCTTTCTAAGAAACCTGCTGCTGCCGGCCCTGATTCATATTCTGATTGTAGGTGCCTTTAGCACCATTGATCCATGTAACAATAATCCTGGCTGCATGGCAGGAACACCCACAATATACTTTCTTTTTTTAGTAAGCGCTCCTGTAATGCTTGTTCTATTAGTTACTAATATCGTTCAGTTACTGATAGAGAAACCAAACTATGCAAAATATCTTAAAGTTAATCTGGGGATAGCCCTGATTCCTTTTCCGTTAGTGGTGGTCATCGTCTATGCAATGCGATCATTCACGTAGCAAGGTCTGCAGAATGGGGGTTTTCAATTCAGTTTATAGGTGTCCATTAACCTGTATACTAACGGTTAGCACAGTAGCAATTAAGAGGTTCTGTAATGAAAGGTAGCCAGAAGGTTATTGATGTACTGAACGAGTTGTTGATCGGTGAACTAACCGCCATGGATCAGTATTTCGTCCACTCCCGTATGTATCAGGACTGGGGCTTTGAAAAGCTCTATGAGCGCATCAACCATGAGTTCGATGATGAGAAGGCCCATGCCGCAATGCTGATAGAACGAATCCTGTTTCTGGAAGGCATCCCGGATCTCAGCAAGCGTCATCCATTAAACATCGGTAAGGATGTTCCTGAAATGCTGAAGAGTGATCTGCAACTGGAATACTCCGTCGCTAAAGGCCTGAAAGCAGCGATTAAGCTCTGTGAAGTTGAACAGGACTTCATCTCCCGCGAGTATCTGGAAGGGCAGCTAAAGGATACCGAGGAAGATCACGCGTACTGGTTGGAAAAACAACTTGGACTAATCAATAAAGTGGGCATGGATAACTACCTGCAGGCGCAGATGTAGCCAGCAACAATTCTGGAACATAAAAAAGCCCGCTTTATCTGCGGGCTTTTTTATGTCATCTGATCCGAAGGGCAACAGACAAAGAGGGTCATTAACTGCCGATCAAAGTACGCCGAATCTATGGGTGTCCATGATCAGGGAAGGGTGGCTCTGCCAATAGTATTGGTGTCTGTTCCAAACCAGATGGTTTGATTCGCTGGATGAAAATACATGTGGCGTATGCTGCCGCCGCCGCTGGGTATGTCAGTGCTACTAACAAACGTTTTAGTGTGGGTATCAAATCCAGTCAGCCGGTTTGGGCTTAATCCGGTTTCTGCCAGCCAGATACGATCCTGTTTATCGACGATCATCCCATAGGGTTTTGCATGTTCCCCGCCCGGTAGTGGCCATTCCTGAATGGCCCGAGTGTCAGGATTGTATTGTCCGATATAGCCGCCGTTGTAATCCACATACCAGATGTTGTCATCCGAGGTGACGACCAGGCGCCGGGGCAGGGTTTCTTTGCGAGGTAAATCGATTTCAGTAAGGGCATAACTGACGGGATCGATACTGGCCAGTTTATTCGTCCAGAACAGGGCAACCCACGGTCGGTCAGTGGAATCCATCCAGATGCCATAGGGGCCGGAAGGCCCGCTCGGTACTTCTATCGCTTTGACCTCGCCGGTGCGCACAAAAAACTTGCCAATGACATTGCTGCGTTGTGCGGTAAACCAGATGTTGCCGTCACTATCAAACACCAGGGTATGTGGGTCGGTGACACCTTCCGGCATGGGGTACTTTGTTATCTCGCCAGTGTTCGGGTCGATGCGGCCAATATAGCCCTGTGTATTACCAGCAAACCAGACTATACCGCTGTCATCGATAATCAGGTTGTGCGGGCGTACCTGATCGTCCATATCTATTTTTGTGAAGTGGCCATTAACGGGTTCCAGTACAGCGATGTAGGCACCGACCTGACCGCAGAACCAGACGCGTCCGTCTGGTGCAACAAAGGGATCGCGTGGGCGTGTGTCCTGCCACGGAACCTGCCATTCCTTGATGACTGGCTGGGAGGGTTCTGCCAGACAACAGGGAAAAACAATAAGGCATAAGAGTAGAACGGTAATTTTATGCAGATTCATTGAATGTGAGTTCCTTTATAAAGCCGGGACATGCGAGCAGTACACTGAGTATAGACCGTGATTTTTGAAATCTTTTCTGAGAAAAACAACATACGAGGTATGTAATTTGATGAGTCGTTGTTAACTAGACTAAACATCAAAGACCCTATGAAACCCATTGATTAAACTTATTAAAAACGTGAACACGGTTTATTTTATACAGTTGCATTCATGGTTTGAGAGATTAGAATGGCCAAGTGAAGCGACTCAAGCGTCATGTCCAACGCATCGCTTA
>JBFIID010000279.1:0-3225 GCA_041601415.1 Gammaproteobacteria bacterium | reverse complement strand
GGCCTCAACCTTTGGAGCCGGTTCAGGTTTTGGCGAGGCCTCAACCTTTGGAGCCGGTTCTGACTTAGGCGCGGCCTCAACCTTGGCAGACGGTTCAGGCCTGGATGAGCCGCTTTCACCCGTACCTGACGGGGATTCTTTAGTGGTGCTGTCCTCTATATTAGCCCTTTCAGAACGGCTGCCGGTGCCTCGACGTCTACGAGGATTTCTCGGCCTGCGTGGTGCGGCATCATCTGTACCGGGCTTTTCCTGAGTTGCTGGCTCGACCTGTTCGGTGACTGGAGAACTCTCAGAACTAGAATCTGCTGAGACCTGATCGTTATCACTGCGGTTACGTCTGTTACTGCGCTGCCCCCTGCGATTTCTGGAGCGGCCCGTTGAACGCGTTTTTGCGTTGGCATCCGCTTCATTACTTTCGCTAGCAGTGTTAGTCGTGTCATTTTCCGGACTACTATCCTTTTTCCTGTCGTTCCTGTCGTTCCTGTCAGGACGTTTCCTATTACTCTGGTTGTTGCCTGAAGCAGAGTCGGAAGAACGGTCATTACTGGTATTGCGACCAGATGTGCGACGAGCTTCATTTCTGCGCTTCTGTGGGGGACTGCTTTCACGCGGTTTCTCGGCTGTTTTTTCTGGTGCTGCAGGCTGCGCAGGCGCCCCAAAGAAAGAGCTGAAAAGTTTTTTGATCAGGCCACCACTACCCTCAGTGGCTTTTGCAGACACCGGTCGGGGGGTTTCTGGCACTACGCGTTTTACCGCCGCTTCAACCTTCGATGGTGTGAATGTTGCGGTCTCTACATCAGGTTCCTCTGGCGCAGACACACGCGAATAACTGGGCTTGTCACTCGGCTGGTTGGCTTCGTCCTGCTTTCTAACCCTTTCGATCACAAACTGTGGCGTTTCGAGGTTGGTATCTGGAATTACCAGCACATCAACTTTTTGACGACTCTCTATCTCGGTAATGATCAGGCGTTTCTCATTTAACAGGAAGGTGGCTGTATCAACCGGCAAATTAGCAACCACACTGATCGTCATATCCTTCATTGCTTCTTCTTCAATGACGCGTAAAACGTGTAAAGCAAGCGACTGAATATTCCGTATCGTGCCCTGTCCATCACAACGCGGGCAGGGGATATGGCTGGCTTCGCCCAGTGAGGGGCGTAAGCGCTGTCTTGACATCTCTAACAACCCAAATCGGGAAATCCGCCCTATCTGAATACGTGCTCTATCAATTTTAAGTGCCTCTTTCAGGCGGTTTTCAACTTCGCGCTGATTTTTCTGGCTCATCATGTCGATGAAATCGATGACCAGCAGGCCACCTATATCGCGCAATCTTAACTGGCGTGCAATTTCGTCCGCAGCTTCAAGATTAGTATTTAGTGCGGTTTCCTCAATGTCGCTGCCTTTGGTTGCGCGAGCTGAGTTGATATCGATGGATATCAGGGCCTCGGTGTGGTCGATAACCAGTGCACCACCGGAAGGCAGGCGTACTTCACGACCGAATGCAGAGTCAATCTGGCCTTCAATCTGATACCGGGTAAACAGCGGTACCTTATCCTCATATAATTTTAATCGGGAAATGTTATGCGGCATGACCTGTTTCATGAAGTCGCCGGCCTGCTCATACAGTTCTGGATCATCTATCAGGATCTCTGCAATATCGCTACGCAGGTAATCCCGGATCGCACGAATGATCAGGTTGCTGTCCTGGTAAACCAGAAAGGGCGCCTGTTTCTGTCCGGTCGCATCATCTATTGCGGTCCAGAGGTGTAGCAGGTAGTTGAGATCCCACTGTAATTCTTCAGCCGTTTTACCAACACCTGCAGTTCGCAGGATAAGTCCCATCCCCTCAGGCACTTCGAGGCTGCTCATGGCTTCTTTGGCTTCGCTGCGGTCATTGCCTTCAATCTGTCGGGAGACACCGCCCGCGCGAGGGTTATTCGGCATTAGCACCAGATAACGACCAGCCAGACTGATGAAGGTCGTTAGTGCTGCGCCCTTGTTACCACGTTCCTCTTTTTCCACCTGCACGAGGAATTCCTGGCCTTCATTGAGCACTTCACGGATATTTACGCGGCCACCACCACTGGGTTGCTTATGAAATAGTTCTCTTGAGATTTCCTTCAGTGGCAGGAAGCCATGACGTTCAGAGCCGTAGTCCACAAACGCGGCCTCCAGACTCGGTTCAATCCGGATAACCTTACATTTGTAGATACTGGATTTTTTTTGTTCTTTTCCAGTGGCTTCGATATCCAGATCATACAGTCGCTGGCCATCGACCATAGCGACACGCAACTCTTCTGGCTGAGTTGCGTTTATCAGCATTCTTTTCATTGTTAAAATCCTTTGCTGGCCCTCAACCCGCGCTTTCTTGCGTGTGGGAGTGCCGGATCTACTGCCTTTTACAACGGCAATAAATCAAATGTTTATCGTCAGACGGAATTGTCTGTGTGTTGTCTCGATTAATTCGAGTTCTGCAATGCGGCTTGAGTTCCGGGTAACATGGAAGGTCTTATGAATGATCTGCCGGCCTGTCCCAGACCTGATAAATACCGAATCACAGAGATTATTTCTGTTTGGGCCATGCCGCGTGGCATGCCATCATACACAATCCTTTAAGTGCCAACGACGAGTTCTGATGCTCATTTCGGTGACTTTACGTGATTGTTTGCAAAGCGTGCCGATAATATATGATTATTCACACCCCGACAATCTAAAGAAGTAGAAATGAATAGTTCTTATGTGGTTGATAACTCGAAAGTACAACATTTGTTGATTGACCATAATCATGCCGGTCGCCGGATCGACAACTTTCTGTTCAGTGTCCTCAAGGGTGTACCCAAAAGTCGAATTTATCGAATCCTCCGTAAAGGTGAAGTACGCGTCAATAAATCCAGAGTAAAACAGGACTACAAGTTGCGGGATGGCGATGACATTCGATTGCCACCGATACGACTGGAAGAAAAGGACTCAGAAATCAAGGTGAGTGATTCGATCAGGAAAAAACTGGAAGATTCGATTATTTATGAAAGTGAGGTCATGCTGGTGCTCAATAAACCCGCTGGCCTGCCTGTTCACTCAGGCAGTGGTTTTCATTATGGTGTGATTGAGGCGATGCGGCTTATTCGTGATGATCTGGACTATCTGGAACTGGTGCATCGGCTGGATCGTGATACATCGGGCTGCCTGTTAATGGCTAAAACACCTGTCATGCTAAGGGAGCTCAAT
>JBFIID010000278.1:0-3339 GCA_041601415.1 Gammaproteobacteria bacterium | reverse complement strand
CTGACTCAGGCGTTGAGACAACGATACGGTTACGCCCATTTTTCTTGGCTGTGTAGAGCGATTCATCCGCGCGCTGGATCAGTTCTTCAAGTGATTCACCCGTCTGGAGTTCGGCGATGCCTGCAGAGATCGTGATCTGACCGATGTGTTCACCGGAGCCCGCCTTGATGAGCTTGCCTTTTTCAACACTGGCAAGGATCTCCTGTGCCACCGCTGAGGCATTTTTAGCACTCGTGTTCGGGAAGAAAATTCCCATTTCATCGCCACCAAAGCGGGCGACGATATCCTTTCCTTTGACACAACGAAGCATGGTTTTACTAATGAATTTGATCACCTTGTCGCCGATCAGATGGCCATGTGAGTCATTCACTGTTTTGAAATTATCGATGTCGGCCATTAAAAAGGAATGTGATTGTGTTGAAAACTCTTCGTGATTTCTTAGCTCATCATAGTAGTGATCAAAGCCATGCCGATTGGCGAGCCCGGTGAGAGGATCCCGGAAAGCCTGATCCCTCGCCTGTTTTAATTCCTCACGTAATTTTTCTGCTTCCTGCCTGGCGGAATCCAGCATGTTCTGTAGGTCACCGTTATTACGCATCATATCAGCGGTTTCATCACTGATTTTGGTAATGACCTGTAAGATGCTTTCAGTGGAGTCTGATTGATCGAGGGTGGCAGAACAGGCGTGTAATGATTGCTGATAGCTCTCCATGCTGGAACCTGCCGAGGTGATGGATTTTCCCACATCAGACATCAGTGATTGCAACTGGCTACGTGCGTGATTGAGTTTTTCTTCGCTAATTTTCACCACGTGGTTATTAAACAGATCAGACATAAGTTCATCAGTGAACTGATGGGCCTGCCCAAGAACCTGATCAATGCGATGTTTCAGTATCGGATTTTCATTGGCTACATACTCATACCAGACGGCATAGTTCGGTGGCGTGATGGGTACGCCCAGTCTGGACATGAGGGGCAGTGCTTGTCGTAAATGTTGCGTCGATTGCTCAAGGGTATCTGTGTATTGCATGCCTGGCCCCGTGTTCAGTTGAGGTTGATTTTTACCGGCACTATCCGGTTCTTTAGAATCTTCCCGGTTTTCCGTAGTTGGGGCAGGCCTCCTTGGCGAGAGAGTTACTGTAGTAGGTGATTGTAAAGCTTTTTAGTCCGACTCCGTATCGCGATATGAGACCACGGTAAAAATTTCCTCCAGGGTTGTCAGTCCTGCAGCTACCTTATTCGCACCACTGAGTCGCAGAGTGCGCATACCATTTGAAAGTGCGAGATTTCGTAATTCTGTGGCGCTGACACCGGGTCTGATGATCTTTCTGATTTCAGGTGTCATGGTGAGGATTTCATAGAGACCCAGGCGACCCAGGAAGCCGGTATTCCGACACTCATCGCAACCATTTGCAACAAAGGTTTTTTTCGGCACAGCAATTTTTTGCGGGGCGACGAGAATATTCCATGATTCCGCATCTACCGGTCCGGGTTTCTTACAGTGGGGGCAAAGAGTCCTGACCAGTCTTTGTGCAATGACACCCAACAAAGTGGCACTGATCAAAAAAGGTTGAATACCGATATCCATCAAACGTGTCACCGCCGAAGGAGCATCATTCGTATGCAGGGTTGAAAGCACGAGATGCCCGGTTAATGCCGCCTGGATTGCGATATTGGCCGGTTCAAGATCACGTATCTCTCCAATCATAATAATGTCTGGGTCCTGTCGTAACAGGGTTCTTATACCGGTTGCAAAATCGACATCAATATTGCTCTGCACCTGCATCTGATTGAACTGCGGTTCTATCATTTCAATCGGATCTTCTACAGTGCAGATATTGACTCTGGGCGAGGCGAGTTGCTTGAGCGTCGAATACAGCGTGGTGGTCTTACCGGAACCTGTGGGGCCGGTCACCAGTATGATGCCATTCGGCTGTTTGGCCATCTGCTCCCAGGCCTCACGATCCTGCCGAGTGAAGCCCAGTTCGGCAAAGCTCTTGCTCAGGTACTGTGGATCGAAAATACGCAACACCATTTTTTCACCAAAACTGGTAGGCATGGTCGACAGACGCATTTCCACTTCTTTGCCACTGGGGGTGAGGGTCTTGATCCGCCCATCCTGTGGGCGACGCTTATCTGCGATATTCATTCGGCCCAGGGTTTTCAGCCGACTGGTGATCGCACCCATCACCTTGGTAGGTACTTCATGAACCTGATGCAGTATGCCGTCAATACGGAATCGGATATTACTTTTATCGCGACGCGGTTCCAGGTGTATATCACTGGCACGCTGCTCAAAGGCGTACTGCAGTAGCCAGTCTACGATATGCACAATATGCTGATCATTGGCATCCGGCTCGCCGACCTTACCCAGTTCTGTGAGTGTTTCCAGGTTTGTCAGATCGGAGAGTGATTTTCTATCAGTACTGGCGGCGCCATACAGGGAGCGACTGACCCCGTAGAACTCCACCAGATAACGTTCGACATCCCTGGGGTTGGCGATCACTCGCGCGATTTTGCGGCGCGAGACATGGGAGAGTTCGGTTTCCCACTGACGAATCGAGGGTTCCGCAGTGGCCACGGTCAGTACCCGGTCGTTGATCTCGACAGGCAGAAAATGAAAACGGGTGGCATAGGCCTGCGAAACGCTATTGGTAACAGATTCGACGTCGATCTTGAGCGGGTCAATTCGGTAATAGGGCAGTCCGGCGTGTTCTGCCAGCCAGCGTGTCAGGTATTCCAGGGTGAGCGGAAAGGCGGGCATGGAACTGGTTTGCCAGCCCTGTTCACTTATAGTGATTAGAGGGTGCTCATCTTTTCGATGGCCCTGTTTGTGCAGCTTGGTTAATTGCTGATGCTGGTTTTTGGTGATCAGGCTATCCTGCAGCAGGCCATCGAGTACCGCAGACAGTTCCAGAGGCTGGCCTTCGATCATGCGCAGGTTGTGGCTGACCATCATCAGTCACTTACAATCTTATTGGTGGCGCGACAGAGACGCTCAATCATGGTGTTGAGGAACAGCTTATGGAATCTAAGCTGACAATTGACAGAAGCGCGTTCGATCAGTGGTGCATGCACTTTGAGGATTGTTACATCCGTTTTGGCCTTGATCGTCGCAGAGCGCTTCTGTCCCGTAATAAAGCCCATCTCACCAAAACAGTCACCACTGCTCAGGTGATCCAGATATTTGCCGGTTTTGCTGACCACCACATCGCCATCGATAATGACGTAAAAAGATTTATCGATTTCTCCCTCAAGAATGATATTTTCATCGGCAGGAACGGTCTGCCAGATACCTGCATTGATCAACTCCCATACCTCGGTATCTGTGAATGAACT
>JBFIID010000277.1:0-3359 GCA_041601415.1 Gammaproteobacteria bacterium | reverse complement strand
CCATCACCCGTGCATATTTCTGTATTGAAATGGGTTCACATCCCAAACAGGAGATACAGCATGAATCAGGCAATATTTATTCCCCTCAGTGATGAAGCTCTGGAGCAGGTACTACAGGAGGAAGCACCGCAACTCATCCCCTATGCGTATCAGCAGAGTTGTTACCATGCCTTACTGGAGGACAGTACAGAGGCGCGGGCAGTGCCTGTTAGTACAGGTATGACGGATAGTTGAAAGCGCTCCTCGCGGAGAGCAAAAAAAAAGCCCCGAAAGGGGCTTTTTTTAGTATGGCTGGGGGAGAGGGATTTGAACCCCCGTTGACGGAGTCAGAGTCCGTAGTCCTACCACTAGACGATCCCCCACCAAAAGGTGGGCAGTGTTTAGCGCTTGGAGAACTGAGGACGCTTACGTGCCTTGTGCAGTCCGACTTTCTTACGCTCCACTTCACGTGCATCACGAGTAACGAAGCCAGCCTTGCGCAGTGTTGGGCGCAGGGTTTCGTCATACTCGATTAGAGCACGTGTAATACCGAGACGGATGGCACCGGCCTGGCCAGAGATACCACCACCTTTAACGTTAACTACGACGTCAAAGTCATTCAGCATTTCGACGGTTTCCAGTGGCTGACGCACGACCATGCGTGCGGTCTCACGACCGAAATACTGCTCGATTGCTTTATGGTTAATGGTGATGTTGCCGCTGCCGCGTTTCAGGTAAACGCTGGCTGCTGAGCTCTTGCGACGACCTGTTCTGTTGAGTGCCTGTTCTGCCATGATTAAATATCCAGTTTCTGTGGTTGCTGGGCCGCATGAGCATGTTCAGGGCCTGCATAGACTTTAAGTTTACGGAACATGTCACGACCAAGTGGGCCTTTTGGCAACATGCCCTTCACTGCGATTTCCAGAATACGTTCTGGAGCCTTGTCACGCAGCTTTTCAAAACTGATTGATTTCAGTCCGCCAATGTAGCCGGTGTGATGGTGATACATCTTGTCTTTCACCTTATTGCCGGTGACGTGAATCTTCTCGGCATTCACCACTACTATATAGTCGCCGGTGTCGACATGAGGTGTGTACTCTGGTTTGTGCTTACCGCGTAAACGGCTAGCAATCTCAGAAGCCAGTCTGCCCAGCACTTTGTCTGTGGCATCTACTTCGAACCAATCGCGTTTCACACTTTCCGGTTTGGCGCTGAACGTTTTCATTTTGTGCCTTACTATAACGTTTGAAAAAAGACGGGGAATAGTACGGATTGTGGCCTGCTGTGTCAAGGCGACATGACTATCTTTAACAGCCCACCATGTTTGCCCTGCCAGAGGGTCGTGAATATCTCAACTCATTGAAATGTATATAAAAATCAGTTTGCCGACAGAATGCCCTGCTAGTGTCTCATATTTTAAGTCGTTCTACCTGCTGACCTTTGATTAGATGCTGTTCGATGATTTCGTCAATATCCTCTTCATCGACCCAGGTGTACCAGACGGCTTCAGGGTATACGGCGATGACCGGGCCATGGTCGCAACGTCCCAGACAACCCGAGCTACTGACCCTGACCTTGCCCGGTCCATGCAGGTTTATCGCTTTCAGGCGGTCTTTCATGTAACCGCGCATGGCCTGTGATTTGAAATTTTCACAGCAGTCTTCACAGTTGGCACGTTGGTTCGTACAGAAAAAGACATGGTGGGAGTAATAGGTTTCAGTCATAGGTTTGTTATAAAGTAGGCTGTAATTATTCTGGATCATAAACCAATCATGTCGGATTACTCACTTTCATTTGCAGATAAATGCATCCTCAATTTTGACCGGGGCCTGCGCACGGTATTTGGCAGACCTCCCGTGACAGAGCGTCCTGCCCCGGATCAGGGTATGCCCCTGCCGGATCTATCAGAATCGGAGCGACGTCTCTCCGAAGGACTGATGCGGGTAAATCACACCGGTGAAATCTGTGCCCAGGCCCTGTATCAGGGGCAGGCCATGAGTGCCAGAACAAGAGAGGTGCAGGATCGGATGCAACGTGCGGCGGATGAGGAGAATGATCATCTGGTCTGGTGTGAAACACGTATCCACGAGTTACACGGGCACACCAGTTACCTGAATCCATTCTGGTATCTGGCATCGCTGGGTATCGGTGTGGTGGCCGGTGCTGCGGGAGATAAATGGAGCCTGGGTTTTGTCACAGAAACCGAGTATCAGGTTTGTCATCACCTGGAACAGCATCTGCAGAGAATCTCTGAGCAGGATCTAAAGAGCCGCGTGATTCTGGAGCAGATGAAAGAAGACGAGATGCGCCATGCGGATATGGCGATTGAGGCCGGTGCGGCGGAACTTCCCCGTCCCATCAAGCGGCTTATGAACCTGCAATCGAAACTCATGACCGGCACCGCCTACTGGGTCTAGGCGGCAGCGGTAGCAAGGGGGCCTAGGGGATCATCATACCGCGGATGGTGTAGTAGATAAGAGCCGCCATCAGCCCTGAGATAGGCACTGTGATGAACCAGGCTGCCACGATCTTGAGTAAGGCAGAGCGTTTCACCAGTTCATGGCGATAGATTTTCTTCAGCCCCTTACGCTCGTGTTTGGTCAAATGCGCATTGGCATTATTTTCCTTGAGTTGTTTCAGCATCTGCGCTTTTACCGGGATGTGGGCGCGCTTGAAATCATTCAGGAAGGTTTCGAGTGCAACCTGATCCTCGGGTGGATGATGGCGAATGATCTCATCCACCATGCGGGCATAAGAGGTTTTCAGGAATTCGCGTAGAAAGCCGACCCCAAACACGGCACCGACGGCAATATGGGTCGAACTCACCGGTAGGCCAAGCTGGGTGGCTATAATCACGGTAATCGCGGCGGCCATGGCGATGCAAAAGGCGCGCATCTTGTCCAGTTCGGTAATTTCACTACCGACAGTCTTGATCAACTTGGGACCATAAAGACCTAGACCCACTGAGATTCCAATGGCACCGACCAGCATCACCCAGAGCGGAATGCTCGCCTTTTTAACCACACCACCATGCAGAATTGCGTCGTTGATGGCAGCCAGTGGTCCCACTGCATTGGCCACATCATTAGCACCATGCGCAAAACTTAATAGCGCGGCGGCGAAGATCAGTGGAATGGTGAATAATTCATTGATACTGTTTTTTTCGTTGGTCAACTGGTCGGCAGAGACACGAATTCGTGGTTTAACCACACAATAGATGATGAATGCCACGCCCAGACCGATTAGGGATGCGGTCATGAAATTGACCTTCCAGATATGTTTTACGCCCTTCAGCATCATGTAGGTGCCGAAGGCCCAGGCCATCAGGCTGATCAGGAGCGGCACAATGCGTTTCGCCGCAGTGAGCATATCCTCCTGGT
>JBFIID010000276.1:0-3377 GCA_041601415.1 Gammaproteobacteria bacterium | reverse complement strand
GCGGAATGATGTCTTCGATTTCCTTGCCCAGACCAAAGCGGGCGACTATGCCCTGGTTACGATTGTCACGGATACAGAACATGACGCGGGTGAATCCCATACCCCGGTAGATGGTTTCCAGCACCATGGTGATGATCTGGTTGATTTCGTAATCGCTCAACAGGGCCTCGGTAATTTCCGAGATGCCATTGATAAACAGCATGGTGTGTTCCTGAATGCTGTGCAGCGCTTCCTGTTGTTCCTGTTCAGATCCCCGGGCAGGGTTTCGTGCACTGTTCACAGCTTGTTGTAGAGGATTATTGCTGTCGGCGGTGTGTTCTTCCGGTTCGCTATAGTCCGTGACAATTTTTTTGAAAAACTGACTGGAGCGCACATCAAATTTCAGGATGTCGGCGTAGTCGGTGACCTCCTTGATGGAGTCTTTCAGGATGTTGTTAATTTTCTTTGGCGTGGTATGTAGCAGCTTTTTGTAGCGCTCACACAGTTGTTCCATCGCTTCGTGGTTTTCGTCCTTGTCCTGAGTAGCGACGATATGTGAGATCTCATTCGACAGGGCGGAGAGTTGCGCGATGCGCTCCTGTTTATTCTTGCTGGCTTTAATCGTGCCGCTGGAAGCAGGGCGCATACAACTGGTTATATTGTCAGGCAGTTGCCATTCCTTCGCGATTGCGCAACCGAGTTCCTGATAGGCCACCCCAAGTACTTCATGACTGGCGACATTCTCTGCTTTTCCGCGATTGCTGATCAGACTTTCTATCTCTGCGAACTCTTCCGGGAAGTAATAGATGGTCAGGTGTTTTCCGAGACGATGAAACATGGAAGCGATAAAAACTTCTTCGACATCAAGTTCCTTGTCGCCGCTGGCGAGGTGGCGAGAGATAACGCCGCTCATAAAAGAGGTACAGGCCGAATCTTTTAGCGCAGAGGCCTGGTTGGCATTGCTCAGATGTTCGAACAACATAATGCTGAGTGCCGCGAGTCTGACCTGTTTGTAGCCCAGGATCACCACGGCACGGCTTACTGTTGTAGTCTGCCCACCATATTGACCGTAGGTTGCAGAATTAACCAGGCGTAATAGCTTGGTGGTGAGTGCGTAGTCCTGCAGAATAATCTGTGACAGTTCGCCCGTGTCATTGTGATCAATGTTTGCGGTTTTACGGGTGATTTCGGAGATGTGTTTTGAGATTGCCGGAAAATCGGGCTGTCGGTTAATTTTGCGCAACAGAAATTCCAGCGCGCCTTTTTTACCTTGCGTATTGTCGACGATGGGCACGTCGACCTTGTCCTTGCCGAGATAGGTTTCTAGTGCCTGTTTCATCTGGCTGCAGGAACGATAACGATCTGCAGGGGCACGCTCCAGACCTTTCATGACGATGCTGTCGAGTTTTTTGTTGATGCGTCTGTTGAAGTTAGACGGGCCAAGCACCGGTTCATTAAGAATCTTATAGATCACGGCTTTTTGATTGTTTGCAGTGAACAGGTTTTTACCGGTCAGCATTTCATGAAAGATTACACTGAGGGAAAAAATATCGGAGTTCTGTTCGACCACGGCGTTAGACAGGGTTTCAGGTGCCATATAGTTAGCACTGCCGACCAGATCTGTTTTTGTGTCCGGATTTCCGATTACGGCGGAGACCCCGAAGTCGAGAATGTGTGGCGTATCCTTACTGTCGATTAAAATATTATTGGGTTTCAGATCGCGGTGCAGAATACCTTGCTGGTGGGCATAGTTGATCGCTTCCAGCAGTTGAATAAATATCTCGCAGGCGCGAATTTCTTTCAGCGCCTCTCCCTGATCAAGCAATGATCGTAAGGAAACACCCTCCTCCAGACGGTAGACCAGATAGGGACTGCCGTCATGTTGACCTATTTCATACAGGGGAACGATGCATTGATGCTGGAGATTGCTAACATTACGCGCTTCGTTTTTAAGCAGCGTATCGTCCTTGCTGAGGCGCTTCAGGGTCTTGATGGCGACTTCACGGCCCAGTTCCGGGTCATGGGCCTGATACACGATTCCCTGCGCCCCCCTGCCCAGGCACTGGCTGGGGACGAAACGCCCAATCTGTCCGGGCAGCGTCGTATCGGCAACGGAACGTGCTGTGGGTGAGGCCATAGGTGTTTCCCTGATAAGTCTTTTTTGTAACGGCCCTTATGCCTCGTACTTGAGTGTTCTAGAGGGATTTTTTCGATCAGATGCCCGGCTGGTTCTGGCTTGAGAGGTACGGGGAATTAGATCACAATGAGTCGCATCTTTTCTGGAGGTTTCTAAACGTGAGTGCGGGCACAACTTCTATTCATGGCCAATGGTCTTCGCGTTGGGCGTTTATTCTGGCGGCGACTGGCTCCGCGGTGGGGCTGGGTAATATCTGGCGTTTTCCATATATCACCGGGGAAAGTGGTGGTGGTGCCTTTGTTCTGGTCTATCTGTTCTGTGTAGCCGTGGTCGGGATTCCGATCATGATTGCGGAGGTGGCGGTTGGCCGCCGTGGTCGTCAGAGCCCAATAAATACCATGCGTGCGCTGGCGAAGGAGCATGGCCTGCATCCCTGCTGGCGCTATATGGGATGGATGGGGGTGGTGGCCGGTTTCATGATCCTGTCCTTTTATTCCGTTGTCGCTGGCTGGACCCTGGCCTACGTGTTTCGCGCCGGTAGCGGCATGTTTACCGCGATTACCTCAGAGCAATCCACCGCGATATTTTCTGCCCTGCTGGCCGATCCGGAAAGATTGCTGGCCTGGCATACGATCTTTCTCGTTCTCACCGTGATGATTGTTTCTCGTGGCGTGAAGGGAGGCCTGGAGAAGGCGGTGCGTTACCTGATGCCGACTCTTTTCATGCTCCTGTTGATGTTAGTGGCCTATTCCATGGGCACCGGTGATTCCGCCCAGGGCTTTAGTTATCTATTCTCACCGGATTTCAGCAAGATAGGCCCATCGGAGATTCTGAAGGCGATGGGACAGGCGTTTTTTAGTCTCAGCCTCGGTATGGGAGCGATCATGATTTATGGCTCCTACTTACCTTCTTCGACCTCTATTCCTCGCACCGTTGTGATTATTGCCTTTGCCGATACGGCCGTGGCCCTGTTAGCCGGTCTGGCTATTTTCCCCCTGGTGTTTCATTACGGACTCACTCCCGAGGGGGGGCCGGGGCTCATCTTCCAGACCCTGCCGATTGCCTTCGGCAAGATGCCGGGCGGAAACATTTTCGGCGTGCTGTTTTTCGTCTTGCTGATGTTTGCGGGCTGGACATCGGCTATTTCCCTGCTGGAACCGGTGGTCGCATGGCTGGTGGAAAATCATGGCATGAAGCGCGTCAAGGCAAGTGTTCTGGCAGGCGGATTTGCCTGGTTGCTGGGGGTGTTTTGCCTGCTCTC
>JBFIID010000275.1:0-3388 GCA_041601415.1 Gammaproteobacteria bacterium | reverse complement strand
TAGTGATTTGTAGATAGAAATATGGCTCTCGATTACGGGAGAATACAGCTTTTCAAATATTCTATGTTTCCTCTCTTTTTCTGCGTTGCGCTGCGTTATCCACACAGCTATGAGGGCAGAGCCCGCACCAACGGCTGCCTGAACTATCACGAGCAATGCTTTGAACCATAGTGGATCTGGTGACATTCAATTAACCTCCTTTATAAAGCACCTAACAGTGAACTATAAGGACTCCATGCAAACTGACTTATACGGATTCCGCATAATTAGGTTTACATGAATAAGTGATTTGTGAATTTGAGGTTGTTCCATAACCAATTTCCTATTCCCTATAACCGAGGTGGGTGCTTTCGCTAAAGATTAGCACAGGATTTCTGTAAACCGTAGGTCGACTTAGCGCTAGCGTAAGCCGACAATCCTGACACTACCACGATCTTGTTGGCTTACGCCCGAGGGGCTAAGCCAACCTACATTTGAGTTCTTACTGGTAGAGTCTCTCGCCGTAGATGTCTACGAATTTCAGGCTGCGCTGTACGGTGCCGACGACTGCTCTTGGGGTGATGCTTGCGCCGGTGAAGGCATCGAAATCACCGCCTTCGGCCTTGATGTTCCAGCCCTTGTCCGGGGTGTTGGTGAGTGAACGCCCGGTGAAGGCCTTGACCCAGTCGGATTCTGACTGATCGATGTGTGAGCCAAGGCCGTGGGTTTCTTTATGTTGTACGACATGAACCCCGGTTATTTCGCCATCCGGTGCAATGCCGACCGCGAGACGGATGAGGTTGTTGTAGCCTTCGGTTACCAGCGGCATGAGTACCACGCCGTTGTTCTCGCCGTTCAGGCGCGCTCTATAAACAGTTACGGGATAGGGTGTTTCCAGCAGGCCCGGATCTTTTATTGTGATCACATCGTCGAGTAATTCGTTGTCGTACTCGCGGGGAAAGACATCCCTGATACCGTCCAGTATTAGCTGGCGTTTGTTCTCAGCGATGCGTGCGCTGGCGGCGTTGTAGCCGCTGCCGAGCAGCAGACTACCGACCAGCATTATCACCAGTAAGGGGGCGATGATCTGCAGGGTGCGACGCAGTTGTGAGGACATTAGTTTTCATCCCCCGGTTGCTGCGCCTTCATTTCTTTTTTACCGAGCACCCTGGGCTTTGTGTAGTGTTCGATCAGCGGTGATGCGGCATTCATGATCAGGATAGCGAAGGCGATGCCATCCGGGTAGCGTCCCCAGGTGCGTATCACGTAATCCAGTATGCCGACACAGACACCGAAGATTAGTCTGCCCTTGTTGGTGGTGGGTGCGGTAACCGGATCGGTAACAACAAAGAAGGCTCCAATCATCACCGCGCCACTGAACAGGTTAAACAGGGGTGAGCTGTGTGCGTCGCCATCGAGAATAAAAAACAATGTCGCGGTCATGAATAAACCGCCCAGGAATGCGACCGGTGCATGCCAGCTAATCACGCGCATTTTAATCAGGGCCAGTCCACCGAGCAGGAAGGCCAGGTTGATCCATTCCCAGTGTTTACCGCCAAACAGTCCGAACACCGAGTCCTGCCCCATTTCATCCATCGTGGTCATCAGGGTCAGGCTGGTTTTCACATGCTCCAGCGGGGTCGCACCGGAAAGCCCATCGATGCCGCTCCAGTCGTTCATTTCTATCGGGAAGCAGACCAGCATCACGGCATAACCCACCATCGCCGGATTGAACAGGTTATAACCGAGGCCACCGAAGATATGTTTGCCCATGATGATGGCGAAGGCGATGCCGGTGAACGCCACCCACCAGGGCACTTCTGCGGGCAGCCCGAGGGCGATCAACAGGGCGGTGATAGTGGCACTGCCATCCAGCAGAAATCGTTTTACATCCATGCCACGGATGTTGAGTACCAGTGCCTCCAGACCCAGCGCCATGATCAGACACATGACACAGTTGAGTAATACGCCGTAGCCCAGGAACCAGCTGGTGAGCAGGAGTCCCGGCATCATCGCCAGGATCACGCGCAGCATGATCTGCTGGGTCTTGTCGCCGATGCGTATATGCGGCGAGCTGATGATTGGCTTAGTCATGGTTTTGATCTTTCTTCATGCGTTCACGCTTTTCACGGGTACGCTGAATGGAGGCGAGTATTTCGGCCTTCTTGTCTTTTTCGACCACCTTGCCCTGCGCGGATTTCGCGGCAAGTTTGTCCTGTCGATGTTGCTTTTTCTCGGCCTTAAGTCGTTCGAGTCGTTGCGTGCGTTGCTGAAAACGTTCGCGCGCCTGATTGGATTTATTTTTCTCTACATCCAGTGTGTTGATCTCGGATTTGGCAAACCGATAATAATGCACCAGCGGTATATGGCTGGTACAGACGTGATCACAGCAACCGCATTCGATGCAGTCAAAGATGTCGTAGTCCTGCACGCGATCGTAATCACGCGCACGAATAAAGCTGTAGAGGTCCTGCGGTAAGAGATTGACCGGACAGACATCCACGCAATCACCGCAACGTATGCACGGCGTCGGCACCACCGGCTTTTCTGGTTTGTTCTGTACCAGCAGGCAGTTACTGACCTTGAGGATCGGTAGTTGTGCGGATTCCACCACCACGCCCATCATCGGCCCACCCATCAGGATCTGCTGTTGCGGGTTTTCCGACCAGCCGCTTTGTTGCAGCACAAATTCAATCGGTGTGCCGATCAGCACTTCATAATTTCCCGGACGTGGCACTTCACCGGTGACGGTGATGATGCGGCTCATCAGTGGTTCGCCCAATACAATCGCGCGATAGATGGCAACGACGGTAGCGACGTTGTGTACCAGCATGCCGATATGGATTGGTAATCCACGACTCGGTACTTCTTTGCCGGTGAGGGTCTGGATCAATTGTTTCTCGCCACCCTGCGGATAAATGGCGGGCACGGCCACCACTTCGATCGCGCGGTCTTCGTCGTCTCCCTGATCGATACAGTCCTGCACGGCGGCCAGTGCCTCTGGCATATCGGCCTCAATCGCAATCACGCAGTGTTCGGCCTGCACGCAGTATTTCAGAATGCGCGCACCGGCCACCAGCTGTGCGGCGCGTTCACGCATGAGCCGATCATCACAGGTGATATACGGCTCGCATTCAACCCCATTGATGATCAGTGTCTCTACCTTGTTGTTAAGACCTTCCTTTACCTTGACGTGACTCGGAAAGCCCGCGCCGCCCATGCCGATAACCCCGGCCTGATGAATACGTGTCGTCAGCTCCTGCGGCGTGATTTTTTTATAATCGGCCAGCGGCTCGAATGCGATCGCGCTGTCTTCGCCGTCGGGTTCGATGGTGATACACGGCAGGGTCAGACCGGAGGGATGCGGCACCACATGTTCGCCAATCGCCACAACGGTACCGGAGGTCGG
>JBFIID010000274.1:0-3473 GCA_041601415.1 Gammaproteobacteria bacterium | reverse complement strand
TGCATTTACTGGATAAGGTCGCGGGAGCCGGTCATTTCGAGGTTGATCGCCAACAGGGATTGTCGCTGATGCACGAGTTGCGAAAGCAACTACCCGGCTATCTGGTACCAAGGCTGGTCAGTGAAGTGGCAGGAGAAGCGAGCAAGCAACCGGTAATTCAAGTTCTACCCTAAAGGATTTACCAGCTCTGTCGATATTCTAATTAACAGGACAGAGTTACCCCTCCCTTCTCTGTTCTGCATACAACTAACCGGATAGCCCCTCTTGCTCTCCGGTTTTTTTGTCCTGCGTTTGCTGACAGTGAGTTACTGTTTTCAGGCGGGTATGGAGAGCACTACTCGCCTTTGACGGACACCGATAATGAGGCGACGCGCTGGAATCCGCGCGGTAATTTTTTACCGCGCTTGGCGCGCTCTGCATAAAAGTGTTCCAGATCAGCGGGTTTCAGATTTAAATGTCGCTGTCCTGAATGAACCACCAGCGTGTTCCCCTCGGTAAGCACCGCGAGACCTGCCACATATTCCTGTCTATCGGCCAGACGTGCGGCGGGTATCTGGATCAGTTTCAGGCCCTTACCCTTGGCCAGACTCGGTAACTCGCTCAACGGAAATACCAATAGATGCCCTTCCGTAGTTGCAACCGCAAGTAATTCTGTTGACACATCACCGACGGGCACTGGTGTCATCACCTCGGCAGATTTCGGCAAAGTGAGCACCGTCTTTCCGGCCTTGTTCTTGGCGTACATATCCTTAAGCTGAGTGATAAACCCATAGCCCGCGTCTGAGGCCAGCAGGAAACGACTTTCATCGCCGCCCATCAACACCGTTTTGAAACTTGAACCATCGGGTGGTGTAAGCCGTCCGGAGAGTGGATCGCCCATGCCCCTGGCCGACGGCAGGCTATGTGCCTGCAGGGAGTAACTCCGCCCGGTGGAGTCAATAAACACCGCCTGCTGATTGCTACGCCCCAGGGCCGAACTGCGAAAGCTATCACCCGCACGATAGCCGAGCGCTGTCGCATCGATATCATGTCCCTTGGCTGCACGTACCCAGCCTTTGTCAGACAGCACCACAGTAATCGGCTCTGCCGGGACCAGTGCGTTCTGATCCAGTGCCTGGGCCTGACTACGCGTCACCAGTGGTGAGCGACGCTCGTCACCATAGGTCTCTGCATCGGCCTGAATCTGTTTCCGGATCAGCGTCTTCAAACGTTGCTTCGATCCGAGGGTCTGTTCCAGATCGGCGCGCTCGATAGCCAGTTCATCGTGTTCTCCCTGGATCTTCATCTCTTCAAGTTTGGCCAGATGGCGCAACTTCAACTCCAGGATCGACTCGGCCTGCTCATCGCTCAGATTGAAACGCGCTATCAGCACGGCTTTAGGCTTTTCCTCGTAACGGATAATCGCTATCACCTCATCAATATTCAGGAAGGCAATCAACAGGCCTTCGAGGATATGCATGCGGGCGATGACCTTATCCAGTCGATACTGCAGTCTGCGCCTCACCGTTTCAGTACGGTATTCCAGCCATTCGACCAGCAGTCCTCGCAAGTCCATCACGCGTGGCAGCCCATTCAGGCCAATCATGTTCATGTTGACGCGATAACTGCGTTCCAGATCGGTTGTCGCAAACAAATGCGCCATCATCTGTTCGTCATCGACCCGATTGGATCTCGGCACCAGTACCAGTCGGGTTGGATTCTCGTGATCCGATTCATCACGCAAGTCATCCAGCATGGGTAGTTTTTTCGCGTTCATCTGTGCCGCTATCTGCTCCAGCACACGAGAGCCCGAGGTCTGATACGGCAGAGCGGTGATGACGATATTGCCATTTTCTTTTTCGAAGCGGGCACGACTGCGAATCGAACCATTACCGGTTCTGTAGATCTCAATAATTTCCTGTCGTGGTGTGATGATCTCTGCGCTGGTTGGGTAATCTGGTCCCTGTATATGTTCACACAGGTCTTCCAGGCTGGCTTTGGGTTCCTCCAGCAGGCGAATACAGGCACTGGCCACTTCGTTCAAATTATGCGGAGGAACATCCGTCGCCATGCCAACCGCGATGCCTGAACCGCCATTCAGCAACACATTGGGCAGACGAGCTGGCAGCAGTTTCGGTTCTTCCAGCGTGCCATCAAAATTGGGTGCCCAGTCCACCGTACCCATGCCAATCTCACCGAGTAATACCTCCGCATAGGCCGTGAGTTTCGATTCGGTGTAACGCATCGCGGCGAACGATTTGGGATCATCCATGGAACCCCAGTTACCCTGACCATCGATCAGCGGGTAGCGATACGAAAAGGGCTGCGCCATCAGCACCATCGCTTCATAACTCGCGGAATCACCGTGTGGATGAAATTTACCGATCACATCACCCACGGTACGGGCCGATTTTTTATACTTGGCCGTCGCCTTCAGGCCAAGCTCAGACATCGCATAGACGATGCGTCGTTGTACCGGCTTCAGGCCATCACCGACATGTGGCAATGCGCGGTCGAGGATCACGTACATCGAGTAATCACGATACGCCTGCTCGGTAAAGTCGTGCAGACTCATCTGCTCGTTGTTCTCAAAACTGGGGTTTAACGTGTCATTCATGGGCGATTTTGAAAATCCTGTGTTCAGGTAATCAGATTAAATCAGGCGAGGTGATCAGGTTGCCACTGTTCTCCAACCACGCCTTGCGGTGTGCGGAGCGTTTCTTGGCCAGCAGCATATCCATGATCTCATCCGTCTTTTCCGGTTGATCCAGTGTCAGCTGGATCAAACGCCGTGTCTCTGGTGCCATGGTCGTTTCACGGAGCTGCAGTGGATTCATTTCACCCAGCCCCTTGAAGCGCTGCACGTTGACCTTGCCGCGAATCTTCTCTGCAACGATCTGATCCAGTCGGCCGTCTTTCTCGCTATCGTCGAGGGCATAAAACACCTCTTTGCCAACATCAATTCGGTACAGCGGTGGCATCGCAACATACACGTGTCCCTGCTCCACCAGTTGTCTGAAATGTTTCACAAACAGTGCACACAGTAGTGTCGCGATATGTGCACCATCCGAGTCCGCATCGGCGAGAATGCAGATTTTGCCGTAGCGCAAGCCCTGTAAGTCTGGCGAACCCGGGTCAACCCCAATTGCCACCGAGATGTCATGCACCTCCTGTGAACCCAGCACCTGCGAGGAATCGACTTCCCAGGTATTCAGGATCTTGCCGCGTAGCGGCATCACCGCCTGAAACTCCCTGTCCCGTGCCTGTTTCGCCGAACCACCCGCAGAATCACCCTCGACCAGAAACAGTTCACTGATGCGATTATCCTGCACGGAGCAGTCGGTGAGTTTACCGGGCAGTGGTGGACCACCGGTGACTTTCTTGCGGACCACTTTCTTGCTCGCTTTAAGGCGTCGCTGGGCATGATTAATCGCCACTTCGGCGATACGCTCACCCATCTCAACGTGCTGATGCAACCACTGACTGAGGGCATC
>JBFIID010000273.1:0-3519 GCA_041601415.1 Gammaproteobacteria bacterium | reverse complement strand
ATGAAGACGGTCTGCGCAAGGCCATGGCCGGCTACACCACACTGGACGAAATACTGCGTCTGACGCAGGAACTCTGAGCATGTCCTTATTCTGGTATCAGGCCATTAATGCGGCCGGCGAAACCGAGGAAGGCGAGATCGAAGCCAGCGTCGAGGAGCTGGCGGTTGCGCAACTACAGGATGCAGGCTTCATTCCCATTCGGGTTGAACCTGCAGGCCAGACCAAACGCCGTAAAAGCGGTGGTGGGCTGTCATTCTCGCGCGGCAAAAAGCGCATCACACATAAGGATATCGGCGACTTTACCCGCGAACTGGCCACCATGCTGGGCGCAGGCCTGCCGCTGGATAGCGCCCTGCAGACCCTGAATGAGGTATCAGATAACCCGCAACTGCAAACCCTGACCCTGGCGATCTATGAAAAGGTCCGCAGCGGTCGCTCGTTTTCCGATGCACTGATGGAGATGGAGGGTAATTTCCCGGATCTGTATATCCAGATGGTGAAAGCCGGCGAAGCCGCCGGGGCACTGGATAGCAGTCTGGCGCGCCTCTCGGAACATTTCAAACGCGCCAACAAACTCCGTGAAGACGTGATCTCGGCACTCACCTATCCACTGATTCTGGTCGCCATTGCCGGTCTGTCCATTCTGGTTCTTATGACCTTTGTCATCCCGCAATTCTCACAGATGTTTGAGGATATGGGTGCCGACCTGCCGACCTCCACCCAGATCGTGATCAGCACCTCGGCCTGGCTGAAGCAATGGTGGTGGACGATTCCGCCGGTCCTGTTGCTGGCGGTGATTGTCTGGCAGTCCTGGTACGCAAAAGCGGCCAATCGCCTTAGCTGGGATACCTTCGTACTGAAACTGCCGCTGTTTGGTGATTTCAGTGTGCGTATCGATATGACACGCTTCACGCACACCCTTGGTGTCACTCTGGGGCATGGTGTGTCATTGATTCAGGCCATGCAGATCGCCACCAAAGGTATGAGTAACCAGGCCCTGGCACAAATGATGGTTGAGGCACTGGAGCAGGTGCAACAGGGACGCACCCTCGCCACGGCACTGGAAGAACACCCCGATCTGCCCCGCCTGCTGATCAAGATGATCCGCGTCGGCGAAGAATCTGGTCAGTTGGAAAAAATGCTGATGGAACTGGCCGAACTGTACGAAAATCAAACCCAACTCGCGGTACAAAGACTGCTCAGCCTGCTGGAACCGGTCTTGATCGTCGGTCTCGGTCTGCTGATTGCAGGTATCATCATGTCGATCCTGGTCGCTGTGCTGGGTATGAACGAGCTGGTTTTTTAATATCCCTTTTTTGAACGTCAAGCATCCGGAGGAAAGATTGATGCCCGCGAAACACATGAAGCCGCGAGCCGGTCGGCAGACAGGCTTCACCCTGATTGAACTGCTGGTGGTACTGGTGATCCTGGGCCTGCTGGCAGGTCTGGTCGGTCCACAGGTAATGAAATATGTCGGCTCTTCAAAGAGCAAGACCGCAAAATTGCAAATCGAAGATCTGGCCGCCAGTCTTGATCTGTTTAACCTCGAAGTGGGCCGTTACCCAACCGGCCAGGAAGGACTGGAAGCCCTGGTGACCCAGCCCTCCGGTCTGAGTAGCTGGAATGGCCCCTATCTGCGCAAGAAGATCGTACCCAAAGATCCCTGGGGCTTTGCCTATGTGTATAACTACCCTGGCGAACACGGCGCCTATGATCTTTATTCGCTTGGCGCCGATAACGCCGAAGGTGGTGATGGAGAAAATCAGGATGTGGTCAGCTGGGAATAAGCGACTGATCGTGAACAGCACGCGCCGTAACACGCAGACAGGCTTTACCCTGATTGAATTGCTCCTGGTGATCACCATTTTCGCGATGATGGTTGCGGTAGCGGCACCCTCCATCAGCCGTGCCCTGCCCGGCACACAACTAAAAAGCGCCACCCGCGAAATTGCCGCATCGCTACGTCATGCCCGCGATCTGGCCATTTCGCATCAACGACAAACCTCATTGAGTATCGACATCAAACGCAGGGTCTATCAGCTCAGTGAAGAAAAAAAGACCCACCACCTGCCTGAAGGCATCAACATTAAAGTGCTCGGGGCCGAACAGGAAACCCGCGGCGAAACCATCGGTGGCATACGCTTCTATCCCGACGGCAGTTCTACCGGCGGACTCATCACCCTCAGTCAGGCGCAGCAACACTATGCTATCGAAGTGGACTGGCTACTGGGTAAGGTCAGCCTGCAGGACTGAAATGCCCACGCACAGACATCCACAAAGGGGATTCTCCCTGCTTGAAGTACTGGTTGCCTTTGCCATTCTGGCGATCAGTCTGGCCGTTATTCTTGGCATATTTTCTCGTGGCATGCGCAGTGCCGCACTGAGTGATGGTTATCGACACGCGATGCTACTGGCCGATAACAAAATGATAGAACTACTGCATATACAGCCCCTGCGTGCGGGCACCCTGAGTGGCCAGGACAAGGACTATAGCTGGGAAACCGAAGTCAGACCGGCCAATGACCGGATCGCCAGCGGTATTCGCCACACCATCAAACGTTACGAATTGCGCGTAACCGTGAACTGGCTCGAAGCGGGTAAACAACGCAGTCTGGTGCTCAACAATCTGGCCTTGCAGGAATGAGGCAATGCATACAATCAGGCAGGTCAAGGCAGTGCGGCATGACCCTGCTGGAACTTCTGATCAGCCTCACCCTTACCCTGCTGATCGTCAGCAGCCTGTATGGCGCGTTGCATCTGGCCGGTCGTGCCTGGCACTCGGGAAATCAGATCGCGGAAAAAACCACGGATCGACTGCTGGTCCGTGACTGGCTGCGGCGCCAGCTCGGGCGCATGCCATTAATCATCTCGGAGCCGTCACCCGGCAGGAAACAGATGGAATTCAACGGCGAACAGGACGTGATTCGCTTTATCGGCGAATTGCCCTCGCATCTCGGCGGTGGAGGTCTGATGGAATTGCGGCTCCTGCTATCGGAAGAACAGGAACTGGTGCTGCAATACCGCCCCTACCCGGAGACGGTGCGCGATCAGGAACGTCGCTATAAACAACGCCCCCTGCTGGATAAGGTCGAGGCCCTTACATTCGCCTATTTTGGCAGTGCCGATCTCGAGTTTAACGCGGGCTGGGAAGAACGTTGGGCTGGTACCGAATACCTGCCGCAAATGATCTCGATCCAGATCCAGCGTGAGGGAGACGAGGATCTCTGGCCTGCACTGCTGGTAGCGGTGAT
The DNA here is from genome assembly GCA_041601415.1 of Gammaproteobacteria bacterium. Lineage (GTDB taxonomy): Bacteria > Pseudomonadota > Gammaproteobacteria > JBFIID01 > JBFIID01 > JBFIID01. The sequence goes on along the minus strand of JBFIID010000273.1, from coordinate 268 downwards.
GGTCGATGGTAATACCGATCGCCCTTCGCAGGTAATACTCAGTCAGGGCAGTCGCTTCTAATGCGCCTGCCAGCAAAACAACGTGGTATCGCCCTGACCCTGGTGCTGTGGGTCATCACCCTGCTGACGGTGATCGCGACCAACTTTTCCTACACCATGCAGACCGACACCCAGCAGACCCGAAACCAGCTCGACAGGCTCAAGGCACGCCATCTGGCCGAAGCCGGGATCCGCAGCGCAATCTGGCAAATCACCCATCCCGATACCT
>JBFIID010000272.1:0-3574 GCA_041601415.1 Gammaproteobacteria bacterium | reverse complement strand
GACTGGCGGTGCCATTGGGGCTGCCATTGTGTGAGAAATGGGTGCTGATCACGGTAAGCAGGATTGCCGAGGTATTTTTCGCCCAGGCCTGATTCGGTGGCACCAGACAGGACAGGACTTTTTCAAACGCCTCAGCCTGATCGCGACTGGCAACAATGTAGTGCCAGGGTTGTTCGTTATAGGCCGATGCGGCCCATCTCGCGGCCTCCATAATGGCAAGCAAATCGTCCTTCGGGATGACTTTCTCCTGAAAGGCATAGGGGCTCCAGCGTTCGCTGATGGTGGTCTGAATCGGGTGGTCTGTCTGTGCGTTTTTGATATGCATATTGCTACTCATGGTTATTCATTATTAAGCATTCATTTTTGTTAATACGCCATTACGGTAATCCGCAAAGGCCTGTTCTAATTCTGCTTCGCTATTCATTACAAACGGACCGCCGTGAACTATGGGTTCATTGAGTGGTTTGCCGGCCAGCAGCAGACAGCGGTTTGCTGTACTCAGCCCACGCAGTTGAATGTTACTTCCGGGGGTCAGAACAGCCAGCGAATCAGTTCCCAGTGGTTCTGCGTCACCGATTTTAATCTCACCCTGATAGATATAAATGAGCGCCTGATGGCCTGTATCGACCGGCAGGTGTAGCACTTCATCGGTGATCAGGTGCAGGTCGAAATAGACTGGGCGGGTGCTAATCCCGGAGATTGGGCCATTGAAGCGTTCGTTACCCAACTGCAGGGTGCCAGCAATGACTTTTGCCCAGCCGCCACCGGGCAAGGGCACGACGGGGATTTGTTCGGCGCTGTATTCCTGATACGCGGGGGCCTTCATCTTTTCACTCGCAGGCAGGTTTATCCACAGCTGAAAACCGTGCATCAGCCCCTCTTCCTGGCGTGGCATTTCCGAGTGCAGAATGCCATGTGCTGCGGTCATCCATTGCACAGTACCCGGGCCGAGAATGCCGGTGTTTCCCATGTGGTCCTGGTGTTCCATGCTGCCTGCCAGCATATAGGTGACGGTTTCGAAACCCCGGTGCGGGTGTTCCGGGAAACCACCAATATAGTCGGCGGATTCATCAGAGCAGAATTCATCCAGCATCAGAAATGGATCAAAGGCGGCGAGACCGCCGCTACCAATGGTGCGTTTCAGTTTTACCCCCTGACCATCACTGGTTGGTCTGGCGCGGACAATACTGGCAATCTGTCGATTCTCTGTGTGCATGGTTTATTTCATCCTGCTGACTTGTGGATCAAGTTCAGCGCGGCTGTGTGCTGTGCTGTAATCGATCGCCGGGCCAATCGGTACGATGCCACAGGGGTTAATCGTGGGGTGGCTACCGTAGTAGTGGCGTTTGAACTGGTCGACATCCACGGTATCGGCAACCCCCTCATGTTGATACAGATCGCGCACATAGCCGGACAGGTTTGGATAATCTTCAATGCGACGTATATTGGTTTTGAAGTGTCCGTAATAGACCGTATCGAAACGGATCAGCGTGGTAAATAATCGCCAGTCGGCCTCGGTGATGTTTTCGCCCAGCAGGTAGCGGCGCGATTGCAGGCGCTGTTCCAGCCAGTCCAGACTGTCGAATACTTCTCTACAGGCCTGTTCGTAAGCGCTCTGGCTGGTGGCAAAACCGGCTCGATAAACTCCATTGTTAATACTGTCATAAATACGCTCGTTGAGTTGATCAATCTCGTTCTGCAGGGCAGGGGGATAATAATCAGGGCGTTCATCAATCAGTTGATTGAAGGCAGAGTTAAACATGCGAATGATGTCGGCAGATTCATTACTGACGATGGTTCTTTGTTGCTTATCCCAGAGAATTGGTACCGTTACTCTACCGGTGTAGTCCGGATCGGCCGCCGTATAAATGTCACGGAGGTACCGACTGCCACGCAGCGGATTCCCGGGATCCTGTTCCCTGGTCTGCAGTTCCCAGCCATTTTCCAGCATTTCAGGTCGTACAATACTGACGCTGATGATGTCTTCCAGACCTTTGATGTGGCGATAGATCAGGGTGCGATGCGCCCATGGGCAGGCGAGCGAAACAAACAGGTGATAACGCCCCGCCTCGGCCTTGAAGCCGGTGCTCCCATCCGCGCTTATCCAACGACGAAACTGCGATGCCTGACGTACAAATTCACCATCAGTTGCCGCTGTGTCATACCAGTTATCACTCCATTTTCCACCGATCAGTAATCCCATCAGGAATTCTCCTGAAGCAGATGAGGGTGTGTTGTTGGAGAAGCATTGCCTGGATTCTTTGTGTCTGTAGCTGGTGACATGCCCGGGGAGATTGTATGCATGGTAAGAGAACCTTTGTTTGTAACAAAAAATTTGTTGGTTTCCAGTAGTTTTGTCTAACGGTAGTGATAAATACACCGATAATCCAAGATTGTTATGTTCAAAAATATTGATGAATTAAAGGGTTGTTCTTGTTGCTCACTTGCAGATGGGGGGCAAATCGGGAAGTGGGTAATGGGTCTGAGTGGATGTTTTCTCAGGTTCCGCTGATATGGAATCAGGCCTGAAGCAGGCAGAACTGTATTTTTCTGCCCGCTTCAGCTATTTGACTTCAATCAGCCCGGTGACTAGACAACACCGTAGGCGAGCATGGCATGCGCAACCTTGAGGAAGCCGGCAATGTTCGCACCTTTCATATAGTTCACGTAGTCATCACTTTCGCGACCATACTGTTCACACTGGTCATGGATGTTTCTCATGATGTCACGCAGTAGTTGTTGCAGTTCAGGTTCTTTCCAGGTGATGCGGGCGCTGTTCTGGCTCATTTCCAGACCCGATACGGCGACACCACCGGCATTGGCGGCCTTGCTGGGGGCATACAGGATACGGGCGTCGATAAAGGCATCGATACCGGCCTGCACGGTGGGCATATTCGCGCCTTCCGAGACACCTATACAACCATTCTTGACCAGCGCGCGTGCCTCTTCTTCGTCGATTTCATTCTGCGTGGCGCAGGGGAAGGCCAGATCACAGGGTACATTCCACGGGCGTTTGCCGTCGAAGTACTCGGCATTGTATTCCTTGGCATACTCCGAAATACGCCCCCGTTTGACGGTTTTCAGATCCACAATGTAGGCCAGTTTTTCGGCATCGATACCCGCTTCATCATAAATAAAGCCGGACGAGTCAGACATGGTGACGACCTTTGCACCGAGCTGGATACATTTCTCCGTCGCGTATTGCGCGACATTTCCGGAGCCCGAGACCGCACAGATCTTTCCATCCATGGTATCGCCACGTCTTTCCAGCATGTCCTGCATCATATATACGGTACCGTAACCCGTGGCTTCAACACGAATTGGGCTACCACCAAACTCCATTCCCTTGCCGGTCAGAATGCCGGTGAATTCGTTGGTTAGACGTTTGTGTTGACCAAACATATAGCCAATTTCACGCGCACCTACGCCGATATCACCGGCGGGTACGTCTTTGTTGGCACCGATATGGCGAGATAACTCGGTCATGAAGGACTGACAGAAACGCATCACCTCATTATCTGATTTACCCTTCGGATTAAAGTCTGCGCCACCCTTACCACCACCCATGGGCAGG
>JBFIID010000271.1:0-3575 GCA_041601415.1 Gammaproteobacteria bacterium | reverse complement strand
TGGCAGCAATTATGTCCTGCAATTATTATTTTCCAATGATTTAAACGAAACCGGCAATAACATCAATGTCAGTCTGGAAGGCGGTACCTATAATCTAACCAACTGGCGCCCTAACCCGATCAATCTTATCGTTGAATTTACTGCAACCAGTAGCTCTCTGATAACCAGCTTTGGTCCTGGTAACGGCGCTGGAGGCACAAGTGGTCGTGCCGTATTGAATGCCTATGCGCTGCAATCCCTGCCTGTACCGGAACCAGGTTCACTGGCCTTGATCGGGCTAGGTCTACTCGGGTTTATGGTCCGAGGTTACAGGCAACAGAAAAGTTAAACTTTCTCCGGTGACACACAAAAAAGCCCTGCAATGCAGGGCTTTTTTATTAACACCTAAATAGTTACGAATGCTCAGCAATCAATCGATTTTCAAGTTGCTGTAACATTCCAATCACGATGACCGACTTTTCCGTCAACTCTCGCATCAGGGATGTCTGCGTCGACTTTGATGCCCCCTGTTTAGCGGATTCCAGCAGTTTCATACCAACGTCATGAAGATGAATATGCTGTTGTTCGAACTCGTCATACCATTTTGTTCCGCTGTACTCACGCCCTGCGCCGTAGAACCACCGGCCCAGACGACATGTCTGTGGATCTGATTCTGGCGCACCTCTGATTTCATTTGAGTCTTTACGCAAACCCAGATAAAAGACGCCGTCGATGATCGCCTTGCGCCACTGGATATGATCGAGCTGCGCCAGATGCAATAAACCAATCGGCTGCACCGGCCAGATTGTCCGGGTACGACAGAAATCAAGAAACTCTGCGAGTGCTACGGGTCTACTGATCCAGTAGCCCTGTGCCAGCATACAGCCCATGTTCTGCAGCAGTTTATACATATGCTCGGATTCGATACCCTCCGCCACCACACCCAGTTCCAGTTGATGCGCCATGTGGATACTCGATTGGGCGATGGTAAATTCCTTCATGGAATCTTCAAGCTTACTGATGATCCCCTGATCCAGCTTTATGGTTGAAAAAGGCCACCTGGCCAGTGTGTCGATACTGGAAAACCCGGTGCCATAATCATCCATCGCCAGGGCCACACCCATCTGTTCGAGGAGTTCAAGGTTTTGCCTGACGTGTTTCCCGTCATTAAGGAATACGGTTTCAGTCAGTTCCACTTCCAGTAAATCGGCATCAAGCTGCTTGTGTTGAATCGCATATCGGATCGCATCGACCAGTTTGTTGTCATGAAAATCTTTCGCTGAGGCATTGAAAGACACAACGATCGAATCTTTGGCATCATTGATAATATTCAGATCAACAATCAGTTTCTGGAACATGGCCAGAGTGATCTCTTTAATGAAACCCGTGGTTTCAGCGAAGGGGATAAACGCAGCAGGGGAGACAAGCGTGCCATCGGCACGTAACCAGCGGATCAGTGCCTCAGCACCGCAAATTTTACCGCTGAGCATTGATACTTTTGGCTGGTAATAATAGACGAACTCATCATTTGCCAGGGCATCTGATAAATCCTGTAGCGTAATATCAGACATCGGTCATATCACGCATCGAGAACTTTCTTTCATGGTTTTAACTCCTGCGCCGCTAACAGATAGCGCTGCTCAGCGGTGAACATTGTTTGGGTTCATGCAACACAGAATTCCGATCGGTTAATTTCCGACCTTATATTTATTCGTAAAGAACCTTGAAAATATAAGACGTTATGCACATACATACAAGAAATATAGGGATATAAATTGCAGGGTTACCCTTGATATCGACAATAGTGGAGACTGCAATCTCTCTCAGCTTGTCAGGAAGCCCCGCTGTTTCGTCTTTCAATTGCCCTGTGTAATATCTCCATGCGCTCTGTTTCATCCGACACACTCCACTGGATTATTTCCTCCAGGCTACGAAAACAGCCCAGACAGATATCCCGTTCATCAAGACAACAGTTCCGAATACAGGGCGAAACAATTTTAGTGTCTTTGTTATTTTCCATAACTGAGCTGCAGGGAACTAGATGTGGTCTCATCCATAGGGACGTTTGCACAAGCTACGCAAGACGATGGAATACTGATTGAATGCGCGGGAATCATGCGACCTCAACCCTGTTTCTGCCGTTCGCTTTTGCCAGGTAAAGTGCTTTATCGGCGCGACCAATAATAGAGGTGGCCGTATCATCGGCACAATATCGTGCAATACCAAAACTGGCGGTTATCCCCTCCTCCAGCGGGAACGAATGGCTGGCAATGATACTGCGTAGATTCTCAGCCAGTATCTGAATACCCTGTTCATCTGTTTCTGGACAAATCACCAGAAACTCCTCTCCGCCCCAGCGCCCCAGCGTGTCGATAGACCGGATATGTGTTTCTAACAACAACGCTACATCTATTAGTATTTTATCGCCCACCTGATGACCATAACTGTCATTCACCTGTTTGAAGTGATCTACATCGATCATGATTAGGCCAAAATGATTATGGTGTCGTTCAGAGCGAAGGATTTCAGTCTGCAGAATTTCATCAAGTTTCACACGATTGTAGACCTGCGTCAGGCTATCGGTAATCGATAAGTGAGCCAGGTCTGCGTTGGTTTTTTCGAGTTCTCTCTGTGTCTGCTCGAGCTTGTTCAACATCATTTCAGTCTGGCTCTTGGCCTGGTTTAATTTGCGATTCCAGTAGATAAACAGGATCAAAACCAGACACATCACAGCAAGAGCCCGCCACAGCAAGGTATAGTCAGTCACCCTCTGTAAACTTATCGCCATCCACTTTCGCTGAATCCGGTCCCTTTCATCAGGTGTGATGCTATCGAGAGCCTTCTGAAAAATTTGATTAAGTAATCTTTCATCATTTCTGCTTGCGATACGTAGTGGATTTTCAATGGGCAGTAAGCCTGCGATCTTGATATCAACGATACCCAACTCCTGTAAGGTTGCTGCAATGACCGCTGTCGCACCGATGTGTCCAAACGCTTCCCCCTGTTGTACACGCCGTATACCCTCCGCCGTTGAATCAACTTCGAGCAGGCTGAGTTGCGGGTATTTCCTGCGTAGTTCTCCGACGACCGCATAATTGCGCACCACCGCGAAGGTCTTATCCAGTGTCTGCTCAAAATCATCGATGAAGAATTGATCGGATCGGGTCGCTACCACGTTCGGCACCGACAGATAGGCACTGGTGAAATTCAGGTATCGCCCGCGCTCCTCTGTCATTCTGGCCAGTGAGAGTAGATCACATTGGTGTTGTCGAATGGCCTGTAGACTCTCAGCCCAGTTACGGGTCGGAATGAGCTTGATTGAGATACCGAGGCGTGCAGCAAACAACTGAAAATAATCTGCTGTCATGCCAACGTGCTGACCCTTCTGATTAATCCCTTCATATGGCATCCACTGTGGATCAATACAGAGCTTGATGCGGTGCTGCTTTTCACGTAAATAGGCCGACTCTTCGGTGTTCAGCTCGATTTCCCGAGCGGCACTCGGCGAAGACTGACTGACGAACCCGAACCATTTCTCTCTGAGCTGCCACTTTTCCTGTTCACTTAGGCTATTCAGAGCCTTATTAATAATACTG
>JBFIID010000270.1:0-3586 GCA_041601415.1 Gammaproteobacteria bacterium | reverse complement strand
GCCGAACGCGCACGGTGTTTGGTACCGGTAACAAACAGGCAAGCTGGTTACTTGTTGGAGAGGCCCCCGGTGCGGATGAAGACCAGCAGGGTGAGCCGTTTGTCGGACGTGCCGGCCAGTTACTGAATGCCATGCTTGAGGCGATTGGACTGCAGCGCGAGGCAGTCTATATCGCTAACATCGTTAAATGCAGGCCACCCGGAAATCGCAACCCGCATCGCGAAGAGGCAACTGCCTGTCATGCCTATCTAGAGCGACAGATCGCCCTGATCCAGCCAGATTTAATCCTCGCCCTGGGCAAGGTGGCGGCAAGTAATTTACTTCATTGTGACGATACGGTTGGCAAAATGCGTGGTCAGCAACACCGCTATGGTGAGGCGCAGATCCCGCTGGTTGTAACCTATCATCCCGCCTATCTATTACGCACACCTACCGATAAGTCGAAGGTCTGGCAGGACCTGTTGTTCGCACGTAGTGTGGAAAACAAATCTTGATTATCGTCAGCCGCTAGCAGTGACCAGGCGATAAACCTTGAGTGCCGTGATCTCATTACCTGAAACCCGGTTCAGACCCATGCAGGAAGCTGATCTCATCGCCGTGATGGAGATTGAATTGCGTGCCTATGAGTTTCCCTGGACAGAAACCATTATGGCCGATTGTCTGCGTGTGGGTTATTGCTGCTGGGTGCTGGAGAGTGAAGAACAGATCATCGCATACAGCATCGTCAGTGTTGCCGTGGAGGAATGCCATATCCTCAACCTGTGCATTGATCCAGATTACCGAGGGAATGGGCTGGGCAAATACCTGCTCGAAAAAATGCTGCTGGTTGCGAGTGAGCATCGTGCACGGATTGCTTTCCTTGAGGTCAGGCCAAGTAATCGGGCGGCGCTGTCTCTCTACGAAAATGCGGGGTTTAACGAGGTTGGGATTCGCAGTAAATATTACCCGTCAGGCAATGGTCGTGAAGATGCATTGATCATGGCCCGAACTCTGATTCTGGATGAATGAGCCCCTGTCTGACTCATCGTAACAGCAGGCTAATCGACTCCAGCAGTTTCTGTAACGACTCCTCGTAGTGATCCGGGTCATTACTCTGAATAATGGCTTCCAGTGCCAGAGCGCTGTGTTTTAGTTGTTCTGTTCCGCAATAACTGGCTCCTCCCGCAAGGGCATGTGCGGTATCTGCCAGACCGACCAGATCCTTTTGTTCAGCAAAGCTTTCCAGTTGCCTTAAATAGCCGGGTAACATGTTAATTAACATGTCATGCAGTTCTTCCCGCATTTCTGCCACCGGGTCGTCGAGGTTTTCTGTCTGCGTCACGGCTTGTTCCTCATCGGGATACAGCCAGCTGTTTAAACAGGTTTGAATGTCTTCCATTTCCAGAGGTTTGATCAGCGCATCGTTGATGCCGACGGATCGACATTGCACGCGGGTGTCGTGCAGGGTATCGGCGGTCATGGCTATGATGGGCACGTCTGCTCCCTGTTGATTCAGGGCACGAATTTGCCGGCTGGCTTCAATCCCATCCATACCCGGCATATGGATGTCCATCAAGACCAGATCGACGTGACTTTCAGGAAACAGTTTGACTGCCATTTCTCCGCAGGTGGCAATGCTATAGCTCAGGTCATGACGGTTTAACAGCTTGCTAATCACTTTCAGGTTTATTTCATTATCCTCGACCACCAGAACATGACGCCTGGGTGTCTCCCGGGTATCCAGAAACTGCCTGATCATTTTGTTCGCGACCCTGATCAGACCTTTTTTACGGATCGGTTTACCGAGTTTCACCCAGCCATCTGGCAGAAACTGCTTAGTACCCGGTTCGATTAACACCAGCACAGGGATCTGCCCAGGCGGAGAGATTTCCTGTAGTTCTGTAATCAGAAGCCTGTCTGCACTTTCCTGACCAGAGAGACCGACGACCAGCAAACTGATGTTTTGCACCTCGCCCAGGGTTTGCCTGAGTTGCTGCAGATTTTGCGCATATTTAAGACGTGGTGTGATTTCACCGAGAATCCTCGCAAGGGCTGATTGTGAAGCCCGCTCTGGTTCCAGCACAACAATGCAGGAGTCTGGCCGGTTATGCTGTGCGAAGGCGTCTGTGACAGTTTCGAAGGGTAGGCTGAAGCTCATGCCGAAAGGGGTATCAGGCCCCGGCAGTGAAACCTGCCCACCGAGTTGCTGTATGTCGTTATGGACAGATAGCAGTTCGGTTTTAAACAGGGAACGGTAGCTCTGCCCGAGATGATCTTCACCCGACTGAATGCTGATCTCAACGGACATCGTGTGTGCTTCGTTGGCTGCGCGCATGAACTGGAGACTGACCTGACCATCTCTGCAGGTGTTGACGCAGGAACGTGTCAGGTCATCCAGCATGCTGAGGAAACGCTGCTTATCCAGCAGCAGTCGCGCGGGCAATGCGGGGTCTATATTACATATCAGCCTTGCCCTGTTCTGGTTCGCCATTGACTGGTGGCGATGGATAATGTCCTCCACCAGTTCGTATAAACAGCAGCCGGGAGCTGATGTAGTGCTGGCCGATGGGATTTCCGTAATCTCCGCGGGCTGTAGTGAAAGGCTGGAACTTTGATTGTCCTTCATCATCGATTCTTCCTGATTATTATTTTAATGAATGGCATTATTCAGAAGACCAGTAGTTAGAGTAGAATCTATCAAATGAATTATCAAACAATAGAAGCTTTTGTTGGCAATACACCTCTGGTCCGGCTGCAGCGTCTGCCCGGTGATACATCGAATATCCTGCTCGCCAAACTGGAAGGCAATAACCCTGCCGGTTCAGTCAAGGACAGACCAGCCCTGAGCATGATCACCCGTGCGGAGGCCCGTGGTGACATAAAACCGGGCGACACATTGATCGAGGCGACCAGTGGCAACACCGGGATTGCGCTGGCCATGGCGGCCGCAATCAAGGGCTATCAGATGATTTTGATCATGCCCGACAATATGAGTGTTGAACGTCGCGCGGTGATGAAGGCCTACGGTGCTGAAATTATTCTGGTGCCGGCGGAGGGCAGTATGGAGGGAGCCATTGACCTGTCGCGCAAGATGCAGGCAGAGGGCAAGGGCATCATTCTCGACCAGTTCTCCAACCCGGATAACCCGCTCGCCCACTACAGCGGTACCGGGCCGGAGTTATGGCGCGATACGGAGGGTGGCATTACGCATTTCGTCAGCTCCATGGGCACCACCGGTACGATCATGGGGACCTCCCGATTTTTGAAAGAGAAGAATCCCGCGATTCAAATTGTCGGCGTGCAACCACAGGATGGCGCAAGTATTCCTGGTATTCGGCGCTGGCCAAAGGAATATCTGCCCTCAATCTATGAGGAGTTTCGGGTCGACCGAATCATTGATGTGGCACAACAGGATGCAGAGGTAACGACTCGCGCTCTGGCTGCCAGAGAGGGCATCTTTGCGGGCATCTCATCCGGTGGCGCTATCGCTGCTGCACTTGAGCTGTCCAGGGAAGTGGAGAACGCGGTGATTGCAACGGTTATTTGTGATCGCGGCGATCGTTACCTGTCGACGGACGTGTTTCCTGCGTGATTCAGGCCTGATAAT
>JBFIID010000269.1:0-3607 GCA_041601415.1 Gammaproteobacteria bacterium | reverse complement strand
TTGTTGCTGGTGGGCGCTGAGAAACTGGCTTACCAGCGACAGGATCTGGGTTTTGAGTTTGCCCATCTCTGTAGGCGTCGCGACCCCATTGATGCCACTACTCCATGTGGTTGCACTGAATGAGGTGTTTTCACGTGCGAGGGGAATCCGTTGCACTACATTCAGACTTATTGAATATGAATAGTAATAGTAGGCCGATTCGGTAATCCGGATCTGGATGTCCAACAGTGCTGTCTCCGCTGTCGAACCGGGCAGCGCGCCATCAGAGACGCTTAAGTGTCCTTGCTCGAGACGATCGCTGACTGAATCGCGCAGGTCACCGAGTGCCAGACCATAAGGCCCATAGCGGTCATCAATACCTTCAATACGAATAATAACCTGTTGAATACCCCTGAGAGTTTGTGCAGAACCGAAATCCAGCGTCGTATCGTTGTAGGCGTTGACAGGTAAACCCGAGCCTACTGTCAGCAGTGCAAGCAAGAGAATGGCCCCGGATGTTTTCATTACGATGGTGCTCCTCGGTGTGCAGCGAAGTCTCATTCTAACCCAGACCCCCGGATTACGAGAAAGTTGCTGACCGGCTACGATACAACTGATAGATGCTGATTACAGCCAACAAGGTGAAGACCTGTATTGACCATTCGGGGATGGAAAGCCCGAGAAAAGTCCACACGACTTCGGCACAATCCCCTGTTCCCTTGATCAGGGTCTTGATTGTTTCCGCCAGAGGGTAGACCTCCAGCATGAATTCCAGGCCCGGCCCACATTCTGGCACCTTGTCGGCAGGCAGGTGTTGTAGCCATATCTGGCGTCCGGCAATAGCTGCGCCAAACACGGCAAAGAGACTTATAAAACCACTATAAATTCGTGTGCCAATTCTGCCCGGGTTATGAACGCAAGCAGACAGTGAGACCAGAATGATCAGCAGGAACGCCGCACGCTGAACCATGCACAGTGGACAGGGCTCCAGCCCCTTGACGTATTGGAGTACATATCCAAAGCCAAGTAGTGATACACAGGACAGTAAAATAAGCATATAAAACAGACGGTTGTATTTCATTGTGAGAGTTGTAAAGTGCCTTTGACAGATGCTTTCCCTTGGTTTTCAGGGAGAGGTAATGTGGATATACTAGTGACGCCAGATAGTACTAAAACAAAAAGTCCCTGTCATGATGAAATAGTTTATAGCGAACTGTTCACAAATATGTACTTAAGGACAGTTTCGAATTTCATCTTTTGGGCTAATATGGTTACGAATGTAGAAAGTTAATGTCATCAATTAATTGCTTGATCCAGATCAATAAAATACGCGTCGAAAGTGTGGTCGGGGTTTGTTGAGGATGCTTTAGCAATTTTGATGCGTATAATGCCAAGAATCTCAGACATGCAAAGAGTAACTTCAAGTTATGGTTTCTAAAATAAAAATCAAACAATTGTCTGCCTGTCTTTCGCCCGATAGACTCCTGAAGATCCTTGTACATAGCCTGACCCTGTTCGTGCTTATCTCTATGATTAATGCGGTTCAAGCTGATGTCGACCTCCCCAGTAAATTTCCAACCAGTGGTGGGGTCATAAACTCTCGACACAATCTAACTCAAAGCACCCTCGTTGGCGGTACCCCGGGTACCATGGCGGCATTCAGAAACGATTATGGTGAAGTCTGTGTCTATTGCCATACCCCTCATGGTGCTGGTGTTGCATTACAGGCGCCACTTTGGAACCGAACAAGCTCGAACACCGCCGGCTATGTAACCTACAATACTCTGGGCAGCGCCACTCTGACCGGTAATGTCACAACACCTGGTCCCGCATCGCTGACCTGCTTATCCTGTCATGATGGCACGGTGGCGGTTGATTCGATTATCAATATGCCGGGGTCTGGGCCGAATACCTACCTTGCATCTCAGGAAGCCGGCTCTAATGAAGGCTTTCTGGACGGGTGGTCTAGTCCTTATGGTACGACGACAGCCCCGAATCATATGGCTATGAATGATACAGGGTGTCTTGCCTGTCATAGCCAGACCGCAACTGGCTTAAGCATTGGAGCTGGTGCCACAGATTTTACCGTCATGGCTCTGGGAACAGATTTCAGGGATGACCATCCGATCGGTATTCCTTTCAAGGGTGAGACAGGTGACCCTGACTATAATCCGATGACGGCAACCAATAAGCAGGGTAATCTCCGCTTTTTCGACCTCAACGGCAATTCCAGGCCGGATAAGAATGAGATCCGGGCTTTCAATTCCGGGGATGGTTTTGAAGTCGAATGTGCTTCCTGTCATGACCCCCATGGTGTGGAAGTAGGTACACGCATTCCCACATTCCTGAGAGTCAGTAATGACGCAAGTGGTGTTTGTACGACCTGTCATATCAAATAGTTCTGTCATTGCAGGAGGCCACCTGGTGTGGCCATTCCTGTCTCCTTCTTTTATTACTTTTGCCCCAATATGAATGTGACTTATCTGCGAGTCGGTATAGTAGGTCTCATTGCTATCATCTGTGTTGCGTGTGTACCTGAAAAAAAGACCGAACCTGAAGATAAAGGCCCTCTGTTCTATCCCGCACCACCCGAGCAGGCCCGTTTCCAGTTTGAGACCTCTTTACGTTCTCCGGCGGATATCTATGTCGAGTCAGACGATGATCGTCTAAAGAGACTGCTTACAGGCGAAGCGGTTTCCAGCACTAACGTATTTAGCAAACCCTACGATGTGGTAGCCCTCAACGGGCGTATCTATATCAGTGATTCTCTCCGCCAGCTCATTCATGTCTTTGACGTTCCACGTCGACGATACTTTACTTTTGGCTTCCGTTTTGAAGGCGAATTACAAAAGCCTGCCGGGATTGGCATTGATGCCGTCGGGCGCGTTTATGTCGCAGATATCATGAGAAAAGTAGTCGTTGTCTATGATAACTTCGGTCTTTTCCAGAAACTTATCGGAAGTGGTGCGGGACTCATTCGACCTACCGATGTCGCTGTGTCACCGGATGGTGAACGTATCTATGTGACAGACAATGGCGGCGTCGGTAGTAAGGAACATCGCGTCATGATCTTTAATGCCGATGGTGAAAAAATTGGGCAATTCGGAGGCGGTGGATCAGAAGAAGGCTTGTTGAATATCCCGGTGGCTGTGACTGTAGGTAAGGAAGGGCGCGTCTACGTACTGGATGCGGGAAACTTTAGAGTCCAGTGCTTCGATGCAGAGGGTAAGTTTCTGTTTACCTGGGGGGCGATAGGAAATCGATCTGGTCAATTCTCCAGACCCAGAGGCATTACCAGCGATGCAGATGGTAATATCTATGTCAGCGATGCACAGTTTGGCAATGTTCAGATTTTTGATTCTGAGGGCAAATTACTAATGAGCATGGGTAGATATTCCGAGGAGAATGCTCCGGGTAATTTCATGATGCTGGCGGGTATAACGGTCGATGAAACGGGGCGCGTATACGCGGTTGATCAAATTTTTCGCCGTATTAGTGTTTTCAGGAAACTGATGCCAGCCTCAGCTGAGACTGACACTAATTTGGGCTCTAAGAAGTAACCCGCCTCTGTTATTTATTAAATAAGGGTAGAAACTCTGCATAGCCCTGTGAAGCCAGTTCTTCCATG
>JBFIID010000268.1:0-3634 GCA_041601415.1 Gammaproteobacteria bacterium | reverse complement strand
TCCTGTTTGCGTCTGGCTTCATAGGCTTTTATATCGTCTGCGTTTTGCAGGGTGATGCCAATATCATCGAGTCCGTTTAGCAGACGATCTTTCAGCGCCGGATCAATTTCAAACCCGATGCTTTCACCCGCCGGGGTGTTGATTGTCTGTGTCACCAGATCGATATCCAGTTCGTAGCCCTGTTGGGCTTCTGTTTCTTTGAATAATTGCTCGACTTTTTCGGCTTCCAGACGTATCGCCAGTATGCCGTTCTTGCCACAGTTACTGAAAAATATGTCGGCGAAACTGGGGGCGATGACGCATTGTATGCCAAAATCTTCCAGCGCCCAGACGGCGTGCTCGCGTGATGAGCCACAACCAAAGTTATCTCTGGCGAGCAACACACGAGTGCCTTTGTAACGCGGTAGATTCAATACAAAATCTTTCTTGAGTGGTCGCCCGCTACAATCCTGGCCCGGTTCGCCCTGATCTTCATAACGCCATTCGTCGAACAGGTTCGGGCCAAAGCCACTGCGATGGATGGATTTAAGAAATTGTTTCGGAATGATCGCATCGGTGTCTACATTGGGTCGATCCAGTGGGGCGACGATGCCTTTTAATTGTGTAAATGCCTGCATGTTATTTCCTGCGTCTGATTTCTGCGTTAGAACGTACGGACATCAACAAAATGTCCGGCGATGGCGGCAGCTGCGGCCATGGAGGGGCTCACCAGGTGGGTTCTTCCACCGGGACCCTGACGTCCTTCAAAATTTCGGTTTGAGGTGGAGGCACAGCGTTCACCCGGCTTGAGCCGATCCGGGTTCATGCCCAGGCACATGGAACAGCCCGGTTCACGCCATTCAAAGCCTGCTTCGGTGAAGACTTTGTCCAGCCCTTCCTGTTCGGCCTGCGCCTTAACCAGTCCTGAGCCCGGTACCACGATCGCCTCGGTAATGTTACTGGCGACTTTACGACCTTTGATGACACTCGCAGCGGAACGCAGATCTTCTATGCGTGAGTTGGTACATGAACCGATAAAGACTCTGTCGACCGCGATCTCTTCTATAGGCGTGCCGGGTCGCAGATCCATATAGGTCAGGGCGTGGCGCATACCTTCCCGTTTGACCGGATCTTCCTGTTGGTCTGGATCAGGTACACTGGCGTTAACCGGCACCACCATTTCAGGCGAGGTTCCCCAGGAGACGGTCGGTGTGATGTCGCTTGCGTTAATTTCGACGACTTTATCGAATTGCGCATCCGCATCGCTGTGCAGATCTGACCAGGCGGCAACGGCCTGATCCCACAGTTCGCCTGATGGTGAGTAGGGACGACCTTTGACATAGTTCAGCGTGGTGTCATCAACCGCCACCATTCCGGCACGGGCACCGGCTTCGATGGCCATATTGCAGACGGTCATACGTCCTTCGAGACTGAGATCGGTAATGGCTTCACCGGCAAACTCTATCGCGCAGCCAGTTCCACCAGCCGTGCCGATAACACCAATGATATGCAGAATGATGTCTTTGGATGTAACCCCTTCGCTCACCTTACCGTTAACCCTGACCAGCATGTTCTTCGATTTTTTCAGCACCAGACATTGGGTCGCCAGGGTGTGTTCGACTTCTGAGGTGCCGATCCCGAAGGCCAGAGCACCCAATGCGCCGTTGGTGGAGGTATGCGAGTCACCACAGACGATGGTCATACCGGGCAGTGATGCCCCCTGCTCCGGGCCGATGACGTGCACAATGCCCTGTCGATGATCATTAATATCGAACTGGGTGATATTCCACTCTTCACAGTTGTCATCCAGTGTAGACAGCTGTAGACGTGCAATCGGGTCTTTGATCTCGTCCCGGTCGGTCGTGGGTACGTTGTGATCAGACACGGCTAAATTGGCATCCAGGCGCCAGGGTTTTCTCCCCGCCAGTTTCAGCCCTTCAAAGGCCTGTGGCGAGGTAACTTCGTGGATCAAGTGCCTGTCTATATAGATAAGAGAGGTGCCATCTTCGTTTTCTCGCACCACATGCGCATCCCACAATTTGTCGTAAAGGGTTTTTCCTGTCATTTCTGTTTCCGCTTGTTACCCGGTTTCTGGGGGGCAGATTATAGCATCGTTACCGTTGACGACTATTCCCCTGCTAGAGACTCCCACTCATCCATGCTTATCGATAGTTAAGAGAGAAGCCTCTAGTGGTAAAATTCCTGCGAAAGATAAGGAACATGTAGTCAATCTGGCAGTCATAGAAATCTGATATGAGTTGTCAGGCTCTCTCAGTAAGCCGATTCCTTCATGTAATGCTAGAATATACTGCCAGCGAGACGCTGAGTGCATTCACATAATAATAATTTACTTCGAGGTAAACGATGAAACGCTTTTTAACCAGCTTTTTCCTGCTTCAACTTTTCGCCAGCAACGTTCTGGCTGATTTTAATAATGCCGCCGTATTTTATGCCATGGGGGACTATGACAAGTCCTATCTGGAGATGCGCTCACTGGCCGAACAGTCCAATCATAAGCTTGCCCAGTATTATCTCGGTGTGATGTATGCCAATGGTCAGGGGGTGGAACAGGACTACAATACGGCCGCAAAATGGTACCGGAAATCAGCAGAACAGGCTGTCGCTCCCGCGCAATACCGTCTTGGTGAGTTATACATGAACGGTCAGGGTCTGCCACGTGACTCTGAATTTGCTTATGCCTGGTTTAGTGTCGCCGCCGAGGCGGATCATAAGGACGCAAAACAGGCGCTTGATGATGTGATAGAGACGTTAAGCCCTGAAGAACTGGCCGAAGCCAAAAAGTTATCTGCGGAATACAAACAAAAATATATCAAGAAGGAAGCGCCGGACGTTATTAAACGCTAAATAAAAAAAGGCCGCTAAGCGGCCTTTTTTTATACGTAGGTGTTGATGATTTTTCCTGTCTGATCGAACTCCGTCTCACCAGACATTGCATCAATCATCGCTTCCAGTAATTTCTGACTGCCAGACCGTGGTGTAGCTGAAAGATTAGTCCTTTCCTGCTGCTGGAATGTATGGGCATTACCACTACCTGTACCGGTATTAGTTTCCCGGCCAGAAGCAGAGAGACTGACCTGCACATCACCACGTTCGTTTCCACCGGCTGTGCCTGTAGACTGTGAATACGGTGAGTGACTGGATCTATTGTCCGCCGGCTCCTGTAACACCTGACGAACCAACGCCAGGTGACTGGAGAGCAGCGCAGAGCCTGTACTTAAATCACTCACGGATCATGCGCATCACCCTACTCTTGAGGGATACGCCCTAGCAGGCTGTTCATATTGGCGAGTGACTGGATGTGAGCATATATCATGTCCATATAATCCTTTTCTACGAGATCTTTTAGCTGTTTACCGGTGAGTTTTTTCAACTTGTCTTTATTCACCACCAACAGACCTGAAAGCGATAGTTTTTCGCCATTTTTGAGTGTCACATTCGCCTGCATGGTTTCAAGAATATCCAGTTCTTTCAATGCATTGCAAAAACCTGTTGTCCACTCAACATGAATTTCATATTCCTTCAGGAAGTTCACGGAATTATCCAGCAAGGTGGTCTGCTCACCCTCTTTTGTAAACAGTTGTTCGCCTTCTTTTACGGTATTAAAACCGGCGAATGACTCATCAATACACACGGT
>JBFIID010000267.1:0-3637 GCA_041601415.1 Gammaproteobacteria bacterium | reverse complement strand
TTGATCGCAATATTGTTCGCAATGTCCGAGAAGGTTGCTGTGCCCTTGTCCGCGGCGACGACCAGATACGGGTCATCTGCATCGTAGCGAACCACCTTGTCGGGCGGCACGATCGCGTTGTTTACCAGATTATCCGTAATATCCAGTAGGGCACCGATAAAGATGCTGTAGCATTCAACCACTTCCGTCATCACGACGTCCCGTTCCAGCCCTTCTAAAGACCGTTTAACGTAAAAGCCACCCTTGGCACCACTGGGAACAATAACCGCGTTCTTCGACATCTGTGCCTTCATGAGACCAAGAATTTCTGTGCGGAAATCCTCTCGACGATCGGACCAGCGCAGACCACCACGGGCGACGGAACTCCCGCGCAGATGAACCCCCTCGACGCGTGGCGAGTAAACGAATATTTCGAAACGTGGACGTGGTGAGGGTAGTTTGCCGATCAAGGCGGGATCAAACTTGAAGGCCACATAAGGGACGCGATGAGAGTCGACTTTATGCTGATAGAAGTTGGTGCGAATAGTGGCCTGAATGAGATTCATGTAACGCCGCAGTATGCGGTCTTCATCCAGTGACGAGACTTTCTCAATACCCGCCTCAATTTTTTTCAGTTGGGTCTCGATGGCCTTGTCGGTATGTTTTTGCTGCGGATTCAGACGCCGGTCAAACAGGGCGAGTAATTCCACCGTGACCTGTGGATTATTGTGCAGCGTCTGTTCAACATAGGCCTGGCTGAATGTGGTGCCGATCTGACGCAGGTAAAAATAATAGGCACGCAGGATCATGATCTGGCGCCAGTCCAGGTTGGCGCGCATGACCAGACGATTAAAACCGTCGTTTTCAACATGCCCATACCAGACGCGGGCAAAGGTTTGTTGAAATTTTGACTTGATGCTTTTTACATCGGGCAGTTCACTACCATAGACCAGTCCAAAATCATGTAACGAGTATTGATCATCATTGTCCGAGCAACGTACCTTATAGGGGCGTTCATCCATCACCATGACACCCATGTTTTCCAGCATCGGCAGGGTTTGAGACAGCGGGGCGGGGTGATTTCGGCAGAAGAGCTTAAACTGCATCAGGTTGCCGTGAGCTTCCAGTGGTCTATAGAGCAGCATCTGAATCTCTTTCGCCGTATCGGTGCGCAATAGCTCCATGCGTTCGATATCATGCACCGCTGTTCGCGAGGTGAAATTTTCCCGATAACCGGCACCAAAGGCATCACCGTAACGGTTGTAGTACAGACCTCCATTACCTTCGCCGAACTGGGCACACAGAGCCAGGCGCAGATCATCTTTCCAGTCGCGCATGATCTCTGCGAACTGACGTTCAATTTCAGCCACATCGTAGTCCACGGACCAGCCTTCTTCGGTATGCAGGGTGAAATAGATGCGGGCGAGAATAGAGTCGGTGAAATGCACATTAAAATCGATACTGGTCACCTGTAGATGTTCCATTAGCACATTCTGCATGCGCATGCGGATGTCCGTGTTGTAGCGATCGCGAGGCACAAACACGAGGGTCGATAGATAACGACCATACAGATCACGACGAATAAACACCCTGATACGCTGACGTTCCTGTAATTGCAGGATCCCGACGGCACATTCCAGCAGTTCATCGACGGAGGCATGGAAAAGTTCGTCACGTGGCAGGCTGGAAAGCACACTCATCAATGCCTTGCCGCTGTGACCTCTATAATTAAAGCCTGAAGCCTGAAGAATTTGCTCAACTTTTTTGCGTAGCAGTGGCACGCTGGTCGGCGGGCTGTGATAGGCCGTAGAGGTATACAGGCCCAGAAAGCGTACTTCCCCCACCACTTTACCCTCGGCATCGAATTTCTTGACACCGACGTAATCCATGAAAGAGGGGCGGTGGATACTCGATCGTGTGGATGCCTTGGTGACCAGCAGTGGCGAGGAACCACTCACAAAAGCACTGACTTCGGCCACTACGGGAATAAAATCGGCTGCCGGCAGGCTGGCTATTTCATCACGCAGTATGCCCAGACCGGAGTTCGGCACGATACTCACACCGTCCTCTTTCTCTCCCCTGACCAGACGATACTCACGGCTACCCAGGAAGACAAAGTGATCATCGACAACCCAGTCCAGGAAGGCCACGGCCTCGTCAATATCCTGGCTCGAATCCGCGGGTGGGTTTTTGCGCAGGTTAACACTTGCCTCGCGCATCCTGTCCATCGATTGATGCCAGTCCTCCGATGCGGCCTGTGCATCACGCAGTACCCGTGCGAGATTATTGCGTAGTTCTGACAGGCTTTTCTTTTCGCCACGATAATCAACTTCCACGTGGATGAATGATTCTGTTTGCCGGGAGCCCGGTTCAGGATCTGCAAGCATGCGACCATCTGCATCACGTGCGATGCTGAGCACGGGGTGTACAACCAGATGATACGTGAGGCCCTGACGGTTGATCTGCATGGTCAGGGAGTTGACCAGGAAGGGCATGTCATCAACCACGACCTCGATCACGGTATGCCGGGACTGCCAGCCATGGACCTCGTAAAGAGGGTTATAGACCTGTACTTTTGCCTCACCAGGTTGGCGTTGCTGACCCAGGTTCCAGTGCGAAAGGGCGGCCCCATAGAGATCTTCGGTTTCTCGGTCGAGCAAATCGTCGAGCGTTACATGTTTGTAGTAATGGCGAACGAATTCGTCGAACTGAGACTGCGCCTGTTTTTCAATACGCGCACTGATGAGTTGATTGATCTGTGCAAAAACCTGTTCGCGATCCTGTGTTGCTAAACGCATTACGAGTGACTCCCTGATGATCCCGTACTCAGTATAGTTGAATATAAACGTAACACTGTGGGTGTAGCGGAATGTCCATATGGGACTCTTAAACAAGAACAAATCTACTGATGCTTCGACTGGCTGCGAAGGAAAAATGGTGACCGGGACTTTATGGGGCGAGGAATGATCTAAAGCAAGATTATTCGCTACATGACTGTATTTTAGCCAGGCGAGTTCGTATTATTAAGTGGTCACTCAAGCTGAGAAGATCACTTGGAGCAACAAATAAGCAGCATTTGCCAGCGCTTCGACAATGACAGGTCGAGACTTCTGGATATTCTGCTGGCGGTACAAAATGAGTTTCGTGGCATCGAGATGGAAGCGATGGAACTTGTTGCCCGTGAAATAGGCACCTATCGCGTCGAAGTTGAAGGCATGGTGACATTCTATGCCTTCCTGTCAGAGGCGGTACAGGGTGAGGTGGTGGTTCGGATCTGTGATGACATCATCGACCGTCACGCAGGCCAACAGACACTCGTTAAGCTGTTTACCCAGCAACTGGGACTTGAACCCGGCCAAACCAGTGAGGATGGTCGTTTCACATTAGAGACGACGGCCTGTATCGGCATGTGTGATCAGGCACCCGCACTTCTGATTAACGACCGGGTGTTCTGCTCGGTGACAGCCGACCATGCACAACAGATTATCGATGCCCTGAAGCAGGGTGTTGAGCCGGAGGCTATTGAATTACCCACCGGTGAAGGTAATAACAGTCATCCACTGATTCATTCCATGGTGAAAAATAATATTCAGCATGTGGGTAGCATGCTGTTATGCGATGTGCCACAGAACGCCGGACTGGACAGGGCTCTAAGCCT
>JBFIID010000266.1:0-3746 GCA_041601415.1 Gammaproteobacteria bacterium | reverse complement strand
ACGGCTGATTCGCGAGATGAAGCGCAATGCCGAATGGGCCTTGAAGTTACAGCGTGATGCACTGGTGGCCGTTTTTGAAGAGATGGAAGACCCCTATCTGCGTACACGTAAAGATGATGTTGATCATGTGGTGAATCGGATTCAGCGTAACCTGATGAATCAGGAGCAGTTGAAACATGAGGTGCCAGACAGCCATCTGAATGGTTATATCGTACTCGCCGATAATCTCTCCCCCGCAGACACTGTAATGATGCAGCATCATGGCATCGTAGCCTTCGCCACAGAATATGGCGGACCAACTTCTCATTCTGCGATTCTTGCGCGCAGTCTCGGGATCCCCAGCATCGTCGGTCTACATCGCGCGCGCCGCTATATCCGGGATGAAGACCTGATCATCGTAGACGGCAACTCCGGTGTCATCATCGTCGAACCGGATGAGACCAGTCTGGCACATTACCGGGGTGTGCAGAAAGAAGAGAAACGTTTTCTCGCGCGACTTAGCAAGACCAAGGACGATCAGGCGATCACGCAGGACGGAATCGAGGTCGAATTACATGCAAACATCGAATTGCCTACTGATATCGCTGCGGTAAAAAAAGTTGGCGCAACAGGCATTGGTTTATATCGCACCGAGTTTCTCTATATGAACCGGGACACATCTCCCGATGAAGAAGAACATTACGAGACCTATACCGCGATGCTGAAATCCCTGCGTGGTATTCCGGTTACGATCCGAACCCTTGATCTGGGCGGAGACAAGCAGAGTGATGAGGCGGTGCATCCGCAAAATCATGAAGAGACGAATCCTGCCCTGGGCCTGCGTGGTATCCGTCTGTGCCTGAAGGAAACTTCGCTTTTCCTGCCGCAGTTACGTGCGATTATTCGCGCCTCTGCACATGGTCCGATTAAAACCATGGTACCGATGGTCGCCAGCTATAATGAGATGCAGCAGGTCAAGGTGATGATCAGGCGCATACAGGAAGACTTCACCCGACAGGGGATCAAGTTCGATCCCGATATGCCTCTCGGTACCATGATAGAGGTGCCTGCCGCTGCATTGTGTGCAGATATCTTTGCCCAGCGTCTGGATTTTCTGTCCATCGGCACCAATGACTTAATCCAGTACACAATGGCGATTGACCGTATTAATGACGAGGTGAATTATTTATACGATCCACTTAATCGAGGTGTACTACGTTTGATTCGTATGACCCTGGAAGCGGGAGCAGCGAATGACACCCCCGTCTCTATGTGTGGTGAAATGGCGGGTGATCTGTATCTCGTCAGATTCCTGCTGGGGCTGGGACTGAGACGCTTTAGTGTGCATCCGGCCTCACTGCTCGAGGTCAAGGATATAATTAATCGTAGTCATATCGGGAAAATAAAACGTCTTACCAATAAGGCCATGAAAGTACCGACACGGGCGGGACTTGAGGACATCATTAGCCAGATGAACGCGATGTAATTGCTTTTGATTCGCCCTCTTTTCTGTCAACTTTCCTGGTTGATCTTGCGCTTAAAAGTTCTGCCTTGATACCTTCATTTTATTGTTTCTGACACATTAGGCCGTTACTATCATCGGGCTGAGGTAGCTAATGAGTAACCCAAAAGAACAGGACGGCATACAGGAAATACTGCAATCGTTGCAAGACGGTCTTGCGGCGGATGAACACGCTCGCCTGTCGGATGAGTTAACCGAATTACACCCCTCAGAAATCGCCGAAATCCTGGAGTCGCTGCCCAGTAAGGACCGTATCGAAATCTGGGATCTGGTGAGACCGGAACTCGAAGGCGACGTCCTCACTCATGCTAATGACCAGGTTCGAATCTCGCTGCTGGAAGACATGCATCCGCATGAAGTGGCGAACGCAACCCAGGGACTGGACACCGACGATGCCGTAGACATCCTGCAGGATCTACCGGCACGCGTTCAGGAAGAAGTGCTGTTTTCCATGGACGAGCAAAATCGTTCACGGATTTCACAGGTATTGTCGTACCCGGAGGATACGGCAGGCGGTTTGATGGATACCAACACAGTCAGCATACGTGCTGATGTGACACTTGATGTCGTGACACGGTATATGCGACTACATGGCGAGATCCCGGATCGAAAGGAGAGTCTGTTCGTCGTTGATCGAAAGAACACCTATCTGGGAGTCTTGCCACTGATCCGAATTCTGACCCGCGAGCCGGATATGACGGTGGCAGAAGTGATGATCACCCATGAGGAAGGGATACCCGCCAGCATGGATGAAAAAGATGTAGCGCGCATCTTCGACAAAATGGATCTGATCACAGCGGCGGTGGTCGATGAAGAGGGCATGCTGCTCGGTGAAATTACCGTCGATGACGTGGTTGACGTGATCAAGGAACAGGGTGAACGTTCTTTGATGAATCTCGCCGGTCTTGACGAAGAAGACGACATGTTTGCACCGGTGATGGAAAGTGCCAGTCGGCGCACCATCTGGCTGGGGGTTAATCTGGCCACTGCGTTTCTCGCCGCCTGGGTGATCGGCCTGTTCGAGGCCACCATTCAACAACTCGTGGCGCTAGCGATCCTGATGCCGGTGGTTGCCAGTATGGGAGGCATCGCAGGTAGTCAGACCCTGACCATTGTGATTCGCGGTATTGCGCTTGGGCATATTGGTTCGGCCAATGCCCGCGCCCTGCTGACCAAGGAAATCCTGGTCGGGCTGGTCAATAGCGTTATCTGGGCGGTAGTGGTCGGGCTGGTGTCAGGTTTCTGGTTTGAAAATATGTGGCTAGGTTTCGTTATAGGGGCCGCTATTGTGATCAACCTGCTGAGTGCCGCCCTGTTCGGTGCAGTGATCCCATTGGCGCTGAAACGACTGAATGTCGATCCAGCCCTGGCCGGCGGTGTGGTTCTAACGACGGTTACGGACGTGGTAGGCTTTATGGCCTTCCTGGGTCTGGCCAGTCTGTATCTCGTCTAAGTAATAACGGCAGGGCTCCCTGCCCTGCCCATTATCGTATTAGCTAAACGGGAAAAGCCGACGCGTTTCTGTTAATCCATTCCTGAGCGGCATTATTTTCATTGGCTGCGGTGCGTGCCTGATGACGATTCTGTAAATAACTCTCAATATGACAGATCTGCTCGACGATTCTGGCCCGATACGCCTCTTCCTGACTGTGCATCAGGCAGCCTATTTCATAGCCATGGTCATTCTGCAACACCAGAACAACATGTGCGCGAAATTTCTGAATGTCGCCACGCAATGGGATGCTTAATTCGATGATGCTGCCGGGTTTAATGTATTTGGGAGATTCAAAACAAAGACCGAGTTCGGTTTGCTCTGGTACTTCGACATGGCTGCGAAACACGGCCTTCCAGTCTCGCTTACACTGGATAGGGAAATTATCGGGATGTCGAATGAAGACAGGTTCGCCCTTCTCATCGTAGACATCCGGAAGGAACTTCACTTCCTGCTTGTAACCCTTGCTCACGCTGGTATTAATTGTATGTTGCATGGTTCTGTACTCCGTTCACGCTGTAGCATTTATCAATCAGTTACTTAGAACAACTACCTTAGACATAGTATTAGCTAATGGCGCACATCAAATCAAGGGTAAATTACTTAAATAACAGGAAGATATACGTTATTCATGAAGTTGTTTGTTTTATTGTTATTGTGCGTGAGAGGCAATTTATACAGCATGTTGTATTTAGCACCTGGAAAAACTCAACATATTGAAAATTTCGCTTGGAAATATTGTGTGACCTGTTT
>JBFIID010000265.1:0-3747 GCA_041601415.1 Gammaproteobacteria bacterium | reverse complement strand
GCCTTCTCGGAATGGATAGTGAGTCTGGATCAAAGCCCGATGTTGACCCTGCTGTTAATCCTGTGTGCCTATGCGGTGCTCGGCATGTTCATGGATGCGATCGGAATGTTGCTGTTGACCCTGCCCGTGGTCTACCCGGCGGTCATCGCCCTGAATGGCGGAGAGGCCGTCACGGCGGCAGAATCCGCGTTCGGCATATCCGGTATTGGTTGTTCCATCTGGTTTGGCATCATCGTGGTGAAGATGGCCGAGCTATGCCTCATCACACCGCCCATCGGGCTTAACTGCTTTGTTGTCGCCGGCGTACGCCCCGAGTGTACGGTGCAGGATGTGTTTCATGGCTGCACACCGTTTTTCATTGCCGATGTCATCACCATTGCCGTGCTTATCGCGCTGCCCGGAATCACGCTCTGGCTGCCCGGTTTAATGGGCTATGCCTGATAGAGAAAATGCCTGTCGTTAATCCACCGACCAGATCAGCGGCAGTACCTGGGTGACGAACACGGTAATCACCAGCACCCCGATCAGGTTCAGCCAGATCCCGGTACGTGCCATGGTAGAAATACTGAATTGACGACTACTGAAGGCGATCGCATTGGGTGGGGTTGCAACCGGTAACATGAAGGCGAAAGATGCCGCCAGTGCCGCTGGCACCATCAGGAATAATGGATGGGTCTCCATCGCCAGTGCAAAGCCCGCAAGAATCGGTAAAAACAGCGACGCAATGGCAGTGTTCGACGTGACTTCAGACAGAAACACAATCAACACGGCGAGCAACATGACCGTCAAGATAAGCGGTGAACCCGCCATGACATTCTGTTGAGCACCTATCCACTCGGTCAGACCGCTGCTGCTGAAACCGCTTGCCAGCGCAAAGCCGCCACCGAACAGAATAATAATGTCCCACGGCAGTCGGGTCGCAGCCGCCCAGTCCAGTAGTCGCTCGCCATTTTCCCGGCCGGATGGCAGCAAGAACAGCAGTATCGCGCCACTGATGGCAACACTGGAATCGGTTACATAGTGCAGGGCAGGGTGATCAATCAGGCCACGAAACAGCCAGCTGGCCACCACCGCTGCAAAGATAATAAGCACACGAAATTCCTGCGTAGACATGGGGCCGAGGTTGGCAAGTTCGGTTTCCATCGTGTCACGACTCAACACCGGAGTATCTTCATCTTTGCCCAGCACAACGCGAGTCAGATAAAACCAGGCAATGCCCAGCATGGTGAGGGACAGCGGGACACCGAATAACATCCATTCCGCAAAGCCGATAACAATGCCATAACGCTGTTCCAGTACACCCACAAGAATGGCGTTGGGTGGTGTGCCGATCAGGGTGGCTACACCACCAATGGAGGCGGCGTAGGCAATCGATAACATGAGCGTGGTGCCGAAGCGGGACGCGGGAAGATCATCACCTTCCTGTACGTGTGCGATCTGGCGTAATACCGAGAGGCCGATGGTGACCATGATCATGGCGGTCGCGGTATTGCTTATCCAGGCCGACAAAAATGCCGTGGCCAGCATAAAGCCAAGCACCAGCCGTTTCGGGGTATGCCCGACGACATGCACGGTAAGCAGGGCAATACGTTTATGGAGTCGCCACTTTTCAATTGCCATGGCGATCAGGAAACCACCGAGAAACAGATAAATAAGGTGGTTGCCATAGGCCGAACTCACCTCTGCGGTTGGCATGATGCCCAGTAGGGGAAACAGGGCAATGGGCAGTAGCGCGGTGGCCGGGATTGGAATCACCTCACTGATCCAGAAAGTCGCCATCAACGCGGCAACGGCCGCCACCTTCATCGCCTCGGGTTTCATGCCGTCGGGCAGTGGCAGTATGAGCAGGGAAAAAAACAGCAAAAGGCCGATAAACAGACCAATAATTTTCCCACATGGGAGATGTTTAAGCGTCATTGCGCATGTGCCTGCAGAGGTGATCGATCGTGATGGCGTTGTGTGAAAGCAGAGAAGTCATTGCCTGAGTATTAGAATTCAGCGTGCAGGATGATTCTAGCAGCAGAAACAGATCTGGCAGAGGGGTGGGGGTTAAAAAGAGTTGTTCAAAATAAAGACTTAAGTTTGACCCGCAACGGACGGTTATAAATCTGCTAGCTGATTGTCACACACAGGAGGGATCAAGTTCAGGGATGAGAGCCTGGGATTTTCTCTTTGCCTGTTGAGACCTGTGGTGCTTGTAGATACTACTGACCGCAGTAACCCAACAGGCAAGTGCAACTGAACTTGCCCCCCTATGCGTAATTCGTGCAAGACCCTGAATGACAGTGTTTGTAATCCCAAGCGTCAGGCTTAAGATATGTCACCCATAATTATTATCCGTTTTGATCAGTGAATGATCTTCTCAATAATCTCATGCACGTCGTGTTCGAGTTTATCGGACGGGTTCACCACCAGATTATGACCCTCTACCTCGGTGGTAAATCGCGCCGCATCCATACACTTCTGGTAGGCCTGCCGAAGTTCTTCAAGCATCTGGTTGATTTGTGCCGGTGTCACACCATGCTCTTCCACCAGGGTGTTCAGGCCACTGACTTTGCCGTCGTGAATCCAGGCGAGGCCAAATTTTTTCGGTGGTTTGCCAATAAAGACATAGGCCGCATGTTCAGCGGGAACGACCTCCAGGGTCTCATTTACCTTACTTGCCAACTCGGCCAGTTGCGCATCGACTTCATGTATCCGCTGTGAAGCCGGGCTCGCAGGATCTAGCGGAGGGTAGTCCGGTTTGCTGGAAAAAAGTGAACTGAATAATCCCATAATGACTCTCCCTTTTTGATTGTTGTTGATCTGATCTAACCAGTGAATAGCTTAGTACAGGATTTTGCTGCTAATGAAGGTTTTGATGAAACGGAGTGAAAATTATTGACATTACTCAAAGCGTGGAGCGGGGAAGGCGATTTTTAATAGCCGGGAGAAATAAAAAAATAATTGTTAATTACGTAGAATTATTTGCAGGATAAAACACCTGCTGCATTAACACAGGTGTTATTCCGTTTCAGGTTTGCCGACGATTTGATCGTAAATAGAACAATCTATTCTTGCATGTGCGCCGCATAGGCGACGGTAAACGCTGCCTCCTGAAAGACCTTCAAGCCGGTTTTCGAATACGGGATTGGTATAGGGTTTTTAGACAGCGCTGCTTTAATTTGTGCGGGCGAAAGTACATCCACATCTAAATCGGTAATGAGTTGAATCGCAGACTCTAACTTAAAACTGATGGCACCACCCGCAAATTTCCCGCCGGTCAAGCGCTCTTTAATCGCCACTTTGTCTATCTTGTAGTCGACCATCAGTTTGGCAAATGCAAACTGAAACTTCTGTAGATCTTCACGCGTGTGCTTTTTTGGCAAGCTGAGTTTGCGTACCCTGCAATCGGGTAAATTAAATGCCGGACCCTCCAGATTCAGCAAACAAATAACCGCATCATTGGCTGTCAGTTCAACACCACAAATATTCATTTATATTCCTTCGCAGATATGTTTCGAGCGATTATTCTGCTGCTGTGTACAGATGGGAAAAGTATTATGCCAGATAGTGAGTGTCGAATCTGTGGAACATTACGCTGGTTATGGTTGAAATCGAAAACTCGCAATGTGCGGAAGAAAAAACAAGTAGTCTGACATCCTGATTGTCGACCAGATACCGCTGCCCTGTTACCCCCCGTTCCCGATATCGCTTGAGAGCTTTCTGCACAGGTAGTCACTGATGTTGTATGGATCTGTCTTTGGC
>JBFIID010000264.1:0-3775 GCA_041601415.1 Gammaproteobacteria bacterium | reverse complement strand
GATGCCGCCAATCTCACCGGGCAATACAAAGCCGGGGTTTGCGAGCTCAAAAAACAGACCATAGAAGGCCAGCAACATCAGGATGTAAGCAAGGTTGGGGTTGGTGATCGCAGAAAGCAATTGATTGCGCCAGTCCGGTTCGATGGTTTCGATGATCAGATCCCGACTATCAAGAGTGACATTCTCGCCATTAATACTGACCTGCCAGCCATCCACTTTATTCAGAAGTTCCTGAGTGTCATCCGCGATGACATCGATTACCTTCTGTTGCAGGGCGGCATCGGCTGACAGGCTCACGGCATGACGTACCGCCTGCTCTGCCCAGTCTGCATTGCGGCCGCGTAGTTCGGCCATACTACGAATATAGGCGACGGCGTCATTCACGACTTTCTTTGTCATGGGGTTCGCCTGCTGTGCGCTTTTGTCTTCGACCGGCGGCGGTACCGGTTGCACGTCAGACTCGGGTTTTTGTTCGGGTGCAGAGGGTAATGCGGGTTCAGCTTTCGGCATCCCACCGAGCTGTACGGGTGTCGCCGCACCGATACTGGTGGCGGGTGACATGGCTGCTATATGGGCGGCGTACAGCATGTAGGTGCCGGCACTGGCGGCACGTGCACCTGACGGGGAGACGTAGACGATAACAGGAACGGGTGAGGCAATAATCGCCCGATTAATATCGCGTGTAGCAGTATCCAGACCGCCCGGCGTGTCCAGCCTTAACACCACCACCTCTGCGTCGCGTTCTGCGGCAGCGCTTAGACTGCGCTGTATGTAATCACTGGTGGCGGGGCCGATTGCATCGCTAACCTCCAGTATCACAGCGACGCGTGGAGATGGTTCAGCGACCGCCATAAAGACAGCAAACAGCAACAGGAACAGGCTGCAGAGGATCCTGTGCATGGGAGCATCGACTGGATTATATTTTCTCATCATCCGCATCTACACCCGGCCTTCTATGCTTTCGCGATCAGGCCATTACTTCATCCCTCCCTGCCTAAAGCATAGTTCAAAAAGCCGGGATAAAACGTGATAAAGGTGTCGCTGAATAACGTCCTTGAGCCATTGTGAATGCAGGAATAGAGAATCACTGTTATTTACCGGAAGCTGTGGCAAGATAGGTCATCGTATTCGGCAGATGACGACCGCAGTAACGGCCTGCATCTGTCCAGTGAGCCCACAGCCCCTTCGTTTTCATAGAACACACGATTACCGTCATGACGCATTCTAAGCACCCACCTGTCAGCCTGGCCTGGATTGTTTGGGGGCTTGCGGCCTGTCTCTACCTGTTCGGTTTTTTTCAACGCGTTGCACCCGGTGTGATGACCTCGGAGCTGAGCCTTGAATTTGGTCTGACAGCGGCGGCATTGGGTAATCTCTCGGCATTCTATTTCTACAGTTATGTAGCAATGCAGATCCCGACGGGGATCCTGGCCGATGTCTGGGGACCACGGCGATTATTGATTACCGGGGCGCTGGTCTCGAGCCTGGGTAGTCTGTTATTTGCCTTTGCGACTGACGCCTCGACCGCCGGGCTGGGACGACTGCTGATTGGTGCCTCGGTGTCAGTGGCCTTTGTCTGTATGTTGAAACTGGCCAATCACTGGTTCCTTCCCCGCCAGTTCGCGCTGGTCACAGGAATGGCGCTGTTTATCGGGGTCATCGGTGCGGTGTTCGCCGGCGTACCCTTACATCTGGCCGTTGAGGCATGGGGCTGGCGCAGTGTTATGGCTCTGGCTGCGGTTTTCCCGGTAGTGGTGGCCCTGGGGATTTTTCTGCTGGTCAGAAATGACCCCAGTGAGAAGGGTTATGCCAGCCATGTCAGCCATGAACCTCCAGCTGATAATCGCCCCTGGAAACATGCCATGCTGGGTCTAATCGAAGTGTTTCGTTATAGAAACACCTGGTTGCTGACGATTGTGCCAGGCGGGATCGTCGGATCCGTTCTGGCTTTTTCGGGACTCTGGGGTGTGCCATTTCTACATACCCACCATGCTATGTCAGAAGCCGATGCGGCTGCGGTTTGCTCGGCGCTTTTGATTACACTGGCCATCAGCAGCCCGATCTGTGGTGCGCTCTCGGATCGTATTGGACGGCGCAAACCCATCTATGTGGTGGGCTGCGGCATAGTTGCGCTGGGTTGGAGCCTGGTCGTACTGTTTCCGGCAATGGAGCATTCATTGTTGATAGGCCTATTACTGGTTACGGGCTGTGCCTCTGGCAGCATGATCGTCAGTTTTGCCTTTGCCAAGGAATCGGTTCCTGCGCGACAGGCGGGTACCGTCTCAGGCGTGGTTAATATGGGAGTGATGATGGGGCCGATGATATTACAGCCCGCAATCGGCTGGATGCTGGATAGAAACTGGCAGGGAGAGATGCTGGAGGGCATCAAGATCTACGGGCTGCCCGCCTATCAGGCAGGCTTTGCACTAATGGCAGCCTGGACGCTGGCCTCATTCCTGCTGATCCTGTTCACCAAAGAGACCGCTCGAACGGAGTAACTCTCCTGGTCTGCTCATTGCTGCATCTAGATGAGCGGTATAGGATGAAGTATGCAACGCTACAAAATACTTCACCGAACCTATTACAACTACAGTAATGAGGTGATGCTTGGGCCGCATGAATTGAGACTGCGGCCACGTGAAGACTATGAACTGCGAATAGAGTCGGCCAGTTTGAAGATTACGCCGGAAGCCAGCCTGCACTGGTGTCGCGATGTCGAAAACAATTCGGTGGCCATCGCCAGTTTTGATAGCCCTACCCAGCAACTGCTGATCGAAAGTGAAGTCATCATTCAACAGTTTAATCAGAGCCCCTATGATTTCCTGCTCGCGGATTATGCGATTGAAT
The DNA here is from genome assembly GCA_041601415.1 of Gammaproteobacteria bacterium. Classification (GTDB taxonomy): domain Bacteria; phylum Pseudomonadota; class Gammaproteobacteria; order JBFIID01; family JBFIID01; genus JBFIID01. Next base: position 928 of record JBFIID010000264.1, on the reverse strand, counting down.
ACCCGTTTGCCCATGAAGCTGAAGACTGGGTTCTGTTATTACCCTATACCGTTCTACCGGTGAAGGAGATTCAACAACAGTTGCTTGAATGGAATAAAAATTTTTGGCAGAAAGGTGAGCGGGTTCAGACTTATTCGCTACTCGAACGCATCAACAACCATATTCATGACAATCTCGCATACAGTATGCGCGAGGCGCCGGGGGTACAATCAGCGCCAGAAACGCTCAGCTGTGGTACCGGCTCCTGCCGGGACTTTGCCTGGTTATTTATCCAGAGCGTACGTTGTCTCGGACTGGCCGCCCGTTTCGTCAGTGGCTATCTGCAGGTAATGCCAACACCTATCGATAATGGCGCCACCCATGCCTGGGCAGAGGTGTATCTACCCGGCGCAGGATGGAAAGGCTTTGACCCGACCCTGGGCAGTATCGCCGGTAGTGATCATATCGCTGTGGCCGTCGCAAGATCACCCGAGTCGGTACCACCCGTCTCCGGTTCATTTACGGGCGTGGCCGATTCGACAATTGATGTCGGCGTCTGGGTGAATAAATGCTAAACCGGACCATGCTCGTTTAAGTCTTACTTGTTTGTGCCCAGCACCTTGTTCAACTTATCGAGATTCATGTGTTGCTGCAGGCCGGCCATTCCGGCGGCAACGTCCGGGTTAGAAAATAACTCGCCCGCCGCGACCTGTCCCAGAACCTGAAAAGACGCCTGAAGTGCAGTTCCTCCCTCGTATTTCACCGCATCACGTGTCTGTGTCTGACACGACTCCGTCAACAGCTTCATAAACAATTCTGCGGTTTCCTTGTTGGTGCTATCAAGTTGCGCAGGAGTCACAGATGCCATGGATTTAACCGACGGGTGCAGAGACATGGCGGAAAACATCCAGCGCACCAGGGTTAATTTGTCATCTGTTGAAGTGGACTG
>JBFIID010000263.1:0-3785 GCA_041601415.1 Gammaproteobacteria bacterium | reverse complement strand
GTATTCCTCAACGGTCATCAGTGACTGCCCCTCTGCGTTACAGACCAGCACACTGTCGGATTCGTACCAGTCGCTGAGCACGGTTCGGGTAGCGAATTCACCATCGATCTCGAACTCGTGCATCGCCGGCCGGTGAGTATGCCCATGTACCAGATGATAGACCCCGGCATCACGCATCACGCTGATCACCGTTTCATCATCGACATCCATGATGTCCATACTCTTGCCCTGTACCGCCTCGGCGCTGCCCAGTTTGAATTGCTGGCTGATTGCCGCGCGTTCAGCGAGGGGCTTTTTCATTACCTCGGCCTGCCAGGCAGGATTGAACACCATTTGACGGAAATTCTGATAATCCACATCTTTCGTGCACAGGGTATCGCCATGCATGACCAGGGTCGGTTCACCATACAGATCGAGCGGGGTGTGATCGGCGAGCAGATGGGCACCACTTTGCTGTTCGAAATCGGCGCCCAGCATAAAGTCATGATTGCCGCGGGTAACATAGACCGGGCAGTGCTGACTAAACTGGCGTAGGGCGCTGATGATTTCCGGGTGTGGCGGGGTGGTATCGTCATCGCCCAGCCAGGCATCAAACAGATCGCCCAGAATATAAAGGGCGTCTGCCTGATGCGAGTTATCCAGCAACTGATAGAAGAGCGTCAGCTTTTCCGGCCGTGCATTGCTCAGATGCAGATCGGCAATAAACAGGGTATTCAAGAGTTATTCATCTTCCTGAATTTCTGCTTTCTCGATGATCACATCTTCGACAGGCACATCCTGATGACCGGAACTGATCCCGGTAGCGACTTCCTCAATGGCTGCGACCACGTCCATCCCGTCAACGACCTTACCAAATACCGCATATCCCCAGCCCTGTGGGGTCGGTGCTGAATGATTCAGAAAGCCGTTGTCGGAGGTGTTGATAAAGAACTGTGCACTGGCAGAATGAGGATCGCTGGTTCTGGCCATGGCGATGGTTCCGGTCATGTTTTCCAGACCATTATCGGCCTCATTCTTGATTGACGCACTGGTGTCCTTGCTCTTCATCCCGGGTTCAAAACCGCCGCCCTGGATCATGAAATCACTGATCACGCGATGGAAAATTGTTCCGTCGTAGTGGCCTTTTTTCACATACTCTACGAAATTCGCGACCGTAACCGGTGCCTTTTCAGCATCCAGTGCGATAGTAATGTTGCCCTTATTGGTGGTCATGACGACGTTCATGGTTATTCTCCTGCGGGAATCATACTGACGCTTTTAATCACGACAGGGTTTTGTGGAACATCTGTTCTGAACGGGCCACCACTACCGGTAGGGACGCTACGGATTTTATCCACGACATCCATGCCCTCTACCACCCGACCGAAGACGGTGTAACCCCAGCCACGCGGGTTGGGAGCGGTGAAATTCAGGAAGGCGTTATTCACGGTGTTGATGAAGAACTGTGCTGTGGCGGAGTGTGGATCGCCGGTACGCGCCATGGCAATAGTGCCACGCTCGTTTCTCAGGCCATTATCGGCCTCATTCTTGATCGGTTGGCGGGTCTCTTTCTTTTTATAATCGGCAGTAAAACCACCGCCCTGAATCATGAAATTGGCAATCACACGATGATAGATCGTGTCGCTGTAAAAACCGTCATTCACATATTGAACAAAATTGGCCACTGTAACCGGGGCCTTTTCCGGATTGAGTTCGAGCACAATGTCGCCCATTGAAGTCTGCATACGAACGCGCGGCATATCAGCTGCCAGCGCAGACAGGCTGAGACAGAGTGTCATAGCAAGGAGTGACAGTCGGGTAAGTGTTTTCATGATTTTAAATCCCTGGGTTTAATACTGGATGTAGTTTTGAGGCAATCTAGTGATTACTGTAACATTCGCGCCCTGTATGAGCGATGCGCCGGCTATTGTACCTGCATCATGACTCGCGGGAACAGTCCATCAACCACTGAACGGAAAATATACGTGCTCAAGATATACAACACACTTAGTAGAAAGAAGGATGTATTCACCCCGATCGAGGCAGGCAAGGTGCGCATGTATGTGTGTGGCATGACTGTCTATGACTACTGTCATGTGGGGCATGCGAGAGTCATGGTGGTATTTGATATGGTCGCCCGCTATTTGCGCGCCAGCAATTATGACGTTACCTATGTCAGGAATATCACCGACATCGATGACAAGATTATCGAACGCGCCAATCACAATAACGAAAATTTTCACGAACTCACCGAGCGCTTCATTAATGCGATGAACGAAGATGCCGAGGCCCTGGGGGTCAGACGCCCGGATGAAGAGCCTCGCGCAACCGGTCATATCGATGAAATCCTGAAGATGATTCAGCAGCTACTGGATCGTGGCCATGCCTATGTCGGTCAAAATGCCGATGTCTACTTTGATATCAGCGCCTTCGAGGGCTATGGCAAGCTATCGGGTAAGCAACTCAAGGATCTGCGCTCTGGTGCCCGTGTGGGTATAGATGAGGACAAACGCGATCCGCTGGACTTCGTTCTCTGGAAGGCCGCCAAGCCGGATGAACCCAGCTGGGAATCACCCTGGGGCCCGGGGCGTCCGGGCTGGCACATCGAGTGTTCTGCCATGTCCACCCATTGCCTGGGAAATCATTTTGATATTCATGGTGGAGGACAGGATCTGCAGTTTCCGCATCATGAAAACGAAATCGCCCAGTCGGAGGGAGCAACCGGAGAACCCTTTGTGAATCTCTGGATGCATAACGGATTTGTGCGCGTCGACGATGAAAAAATGTCCAAGTCACTGGGTAACTTCTTCACCGTGCGCGAAGTACTGGCACGCTATCAGCCCGAAGTGATCCGCTATTTTATCCTTGCCAGTCATTATCGTAGCCCACTGAATTATTCCGATGAACATCTGGACGGCGCGCGCGCTGCCCTGTCGCGTCTGTATAACAGCCTGCGTGACGTGAAGAGTGACGGAGCAGTCGTATTACAGGAGTGGGTAGAAAAATTTAATCGGGTCATGGACGATGATTTCAATACGCCAGAGGCCGTGGCGATTTTGTTTGATCTATCACATGCCCTGAATCGGAGTCTGGATTCGGCTGCAGATGACGCATCGAGTCTCGCCTGCACGCTGCGTCATCTGGGTGGCATCCTGGGGATCCTGCAGGACGACCCGGCGGGCTTCCTGAGGGGTGGGGATAGTGAAGGTATTAGCGAATCGGAAGTAGAAGAACTGATCGCACAACGCGCTCAGGCAAGAGCTGACAAGGACTGGGCGGAATCAGACAGAATCCGCGATCTGCTCGATGAGAAAGGGATCTCTCTGGAAGATAAGGCCGGTGGCACCAACTGGCGACGAAAATAATCCGGGTCTGATACGGGTCTCGTGATTCCGGAGGTCAACTCACCCGAATCCGGGACCTGTACGTCATAGTGATGCTGAATTGAAGGTATCACAGGACTCAAGGCTGCCTTTTTCCAGGCCTCTACTAAACCATCGTACCCGCTGCTCTGAAGTGCCGTGGGTGAATGACTCGGGCGTGACGTAACCGCGCGCCTGTTTCTGCAGGCGATCATCACCGATTGCACTGGCCGCCTTTAAACCCTCTTCAACATCACCGCTCTCGAGCAGGGAGCGCATCCGGTTGGCATGATGTGCCCAGAGACCGGCAAAACAGTCCGCCTGTAGTTCCTGACGGACTGATAGCTGATTGGCAGCGGCCTTGCTGATACTTTGTTTCGCCTTGTGTACGCGTTGCGAGACGCCCAGCAGGGTTTGCACATGATGACCAATCTCGTGGGCAAT
>JBFIID010000262.1:0-3794 GCA_041601415.1 Gammaproteobacteria bacterium | reverse complement strand
GTTTCAGGCTGTACGCGGGAATGTGCGGAGGCCCAGAGCAAGGACATAGGCATCATCGCTACAGAAAAAGGCTGGAACCTGTATGTCTGTGGTAACGGGGGAATGAAACCCCGTCATGCCGACCTGTTCGCTTCAGATCTCGATCAGGAGACATTGATCAAATACGTCGACCGCATTTTGATGTTTTACGTACGTACTGCAGATCGACTGCAACGTACCTCGGTATGGATGGATAACATGGAAGGCGGGCTCGAGTACCTGCAAAAGGTCGTGATCGAAGACTCGCTCGGTATCGCCGAGGAACTTGAAAAAGAAATGGCACATATAGTTGATAGTTTTGAGTGTGAATGGAAGGCCACCCTGGAAGATGAACAACGTATGAAACGTTTCCGTACATTTATTAACTCTGACGAACAGGACAACACGGTTGCCTTTGTCAGGGAACGCAATCAAATCAGGCCGGCACGTGAAGATGAACGCTCAGAACTGGACACAGTGACCAGTCTGGCGGTGTCGGGATAAAGGTGGTTCTTATGAGTAATTCGACTATTGATAATACGGTATTGAAAGAGTCAGAAATGAGCTGGGTGGACGTCTGTGCGCTATCAGACCTGACACCCTATGACGGTGTTTGCGCTCTGGTGAAGGGCCGACACATTGCCCTGTTTCGCTTTGCTGATGAAGAGCATGTCTATGCGGCCGAAAATTATGATCCGATAGGTAAGGCCAGTGTGTTGTCTCGTGGTGTGATTGGTGATGTAAATGGCAGACGGGTAATTGCTTCACCGCTGTATAAACATCACTACGATCTGGAAACAGGTGTCTGTCTTGAAAGCACCGAGAATATAATCGACATCTATCCAACCCGTGTGGTTGACGATATAGTCCAGATCGCTTTGTAGGCGAGCCATTTTCCCCACCTTAGCTGTAAAGGATAATCATGCAATACGATTTTTTTACCGTCGATGTATTTACCAGGGAGATGTTCAGCGGTGCGCAGATCGCAGTGTTTCCTCATGCCGAGGGTTTGACTGATCGACAGATGCAGTTACTGGCGCGTGAGATGAATCTGACGGAAACGGTCTTTATGTTGCCAGCAGTAGAGTCGGCTCATACGCGCAGAATGCGGATTTTTTCTCCCTTTGAGGAAATAGATTTTGCCGGTCATCCGATCATTGCTGCCGGTTTTGTGTTGTCGATGCTTGACGAGATAGAAATAACAGGGCCCCACACACATCTCATACTCGAACAGAATACGGGACCAATTGATACGTATATAACGCAGCAGAATGGTCTGGTTGAGATGGTACAGTTTAGCCTCAGTACACGCCCCATTGTGCATGACTATCTCCCGGCTGATGAGGAACTGGCCGATATGCTGGGCCTGGTATCGGCCGATATTGATACAAGTTTGTTCGGCCCCCTGGTGATCAATGCCGGAGCCTCGTCCCTGGTAGTGCCGGTTAAATCCTATGCCGCCCTGCGTGCCGCAGAGTTTAGCTACAAAAAATGGAGTTCATCATCTGCGCCGAGCACCCTGGCCAGGGAAATATTGATCTTCTGTCAGGGCAGTGATGAAGTCGATGTGGATTTTCATGCGCGACGGTTTGGGCCCAATATAGGCCTGCATGAGGACCCTCCAATCGGTACCGCGATGCCGATTTTTACCGCCTATCTGTGTGCACATGAGCATATCAAGCAGGGCACCTATCCCTTTACCATTGCCCGCGGCAGCAGGGAATCACGTCTCAGTCTGTTAAACATCGAAATGGATAACCTCAGCATCGGAGAAGTTAAAATTCGTGTGGGTGGGCCAGCGGTACTGGTTTCAAAAGGCATTATCGAACTGGCTGATTAGTTCTGGAACACATTGCAAGTCACTGATACACCAAAGACTATCCCCAAGGCCGATAGAATCAGGCTACAATAGGCGCCTGAATTTTACGGATATGGGCTATGGGTGTTTATTCTGTTGATAAATTGATGGCGGAGACGCGTCGTCTGGCAGCGGAATACCGCAAGATGACCGGTAAAGCACTGCCATTGTCTGCCGAGATAGCCGTACATGATGCCGTGCGCCTGCTGCATCTGGAAGCCGTAGATTCCGATTCAAATCCCTATGATGCCCTTGACCCTGCTGTCGAGCCTGCGCGTCGAGTCCTGATCAAAGGACGCGTGATCTTCGATGAAAGCAAATCCGGACACCGCATTGGTCAACTGAAAACCGACAAGTCCTGGGATGATGTGATCCTGGTGCTGATGGATGATGAATACGAGCCCTTTGAGATCTATCGCGCCGAGCGTGAAGAGGTCGAAGATGCCCTGAGTGAAACCAGTGACAGTAATCGTAATAAGCGTGGGGCGATGTCGGTAGCCCGTTTCAAGATAATCGGTCGACTGGTCTGGACCCGCGAAAACGGCCTTGAAGATGAAGGTTACTGGGACAACTCCGCCAGTAACCAATGAACTCTATCCTTCAATACCACACATTCACTATTCTCTTTCAGTAAGCACCCATCATGTATTCAGCAGCAGAGGCTCTGGCCGAGGGTGGCGTACTGGCCAGAGCAATCAACGCCTTCGCGCCGCGTCAGCAACAGCAGGATATGGCAGAGCAGGTCGCATTGAGCCTGGAACAGCGCAGTATGCTGGTCTGCGAAGCCGGCACCGGTACCGGTAAAACCTTTGCCTATCTGGTGCCAGCACTGATGTCAGGTAAAAAGGTCATAATCTCGACCGGCACAAAAAATCTTCAGGATCAATTGTTCCATCGTGATTTGCCTGTGGTGCGCAAAGCGCTGGGCATACCGGTGGTTCCGGCCCTGCTAAAGGGCAGGGCAAATTATCTATGCCTGCATCGGGTGGAATCGGTCACGATTGGTGCGGGCGGTATTTCACACCGTATGCAACAGCACCTATCCAGGGTTATGGCCTGGAAAGGACGCACCCTGTCGGGCGATATTTCAGAGGTCTCTGATGTCCCGGAAAATTCGCCCATCTGGCCTCTGGTGACATCCACAACAGAAAACTGCCTCGGACAGGATTGCCCTCAGTGGTCAGATTGCCATGTGGTGAAGGCGCGTAGAGAGGCGATGGATGCGGATATCGTCGTGGTGAATCACCATCTTTTCCTGGCAGATATGAGCCTGCGTGAAACCGGTTTTGGTGAAGTCCTGCCGGGGGCGGATGCAGTGGTCTTTGATGAGGCACATCAGCTCTATGAACTGGCATCGCGTTTCTTTGGCGATACCATCAGTAGTCGTCAATTACTGGATTTGTGTCGTGATGCAAATGCCGCGCTGCGTACAGAGGCGGGCGACATGCCGGAACTTGAAACGGCGAGTGGCAAACTGGAGAAGGCCGTGCGCGATTTCCGACTTAGCATGGGGCACGAGAATGAGCGGGGAGCCTGGCATCAGTTAAGCGAAAGTGCGGCGGTGATGAGCGCACAGGAATCGCTGGCAAGCGCCCTGAGTCTTCTGGCAACGGGGCTGGGTCGAATTGCCGAACGCGGACGTGATCTGGAAAGCGTGGCCAGACGTGCAGCAAGTTTGCATAGCCTGCTGCATAGCTATGTTGAGGGAAAAGCGGAATTACCGGAAAGCGATAAACAGGCGCTGAGTTCGGCTGAAAGTGACGAAGACATGGAACATAACGAAACGGAGCCGGCCGATACAGGCGTGACCGAACTGGTTCAATGGTATGAGATTAATAACCGTGGGTTTCTGCTGCATGCCACCCCGATCGATGTCGCGGCGGCATTCCGCAGTCGTCGCGCCCACTACAATTGTTCC
>JBFIID010000261.1:0-3804 GCA_041601415.1 Gammaproteobacteria bacterium | reverse complement strand
AGGTCGCTATGAGTTCCAGGATCAGAACCCTGCCCAGGGCCTTGTGGGTGTCGGTCATCATCTGACCAGTCTTTCTGCGGAGATGGTCTGGGATATGGGTAATGCCCACAGCGTCGGCCTTTCGCTAAGCCGTTCACAACGGGCACCCGCAGCCGAAGAGCTGTATGCCGATGGCCCGCACCTGGCAACACAGACATTTGAACAGGGAAATCAAAAACTCGGAATAGAAACCGCGACCAATCTGGATCTGAGCCTGCGAAATTCCAGTAGCGACTGGGAATGGAACATCAACCTGTTCGTCAATTTCATCGATGATTTTATTTTTCAGCAAGCACGTGATGAGAATGCTGATGGGATCGCAGATCGGCTCACAGAGGAGGGTTTACCAGGCAATAATGCGGACGATCTGTTAAGTGTTTCAACCACCCAGAGAGATGCCCTGTTTTATGGTCTTGAATTTCAAACAGCCTATACCCTGTTCGATAACCGGCACGGTCGGCTCAGGGCGAGCGGCTTCTTCGACACTGTTCGTGGACGATTACGATCTGGCGAGTCGCTGCCCCGTATCACCCCTGCCCGGCTTAGTAGCGGACTGCATTACCAGCAAGCTGACTGGCAGGCGCGACTGGATCTGATTCATGTGTTTCGACAGAAAAAGACCGCCCTGCTGGAAACAGAAACGTCTAACTACAGCCTGCTGAATGCGTCTCTCGCAAGGCAGATACAAACGGACGATGCGCTTTTCACCGTCAGTCTGAAGGGGAAGAACCTGCTGGATCAGGAGGCTCGGCGGCATACCTCCTTTCTCAAGGATAAAGCAGCATTACCGGGGCGCTCGATAGAATTTGAGTTACGCATCCGTTACTAGTCAAACCGGTCACCCGATGTTGTGATAAAGCACCGTTTAATGCGTCCTTTCTGGCTGCTCCAGTACAATATCACGCGAGCTTTCCCTGCGTCGTTTTCTGTGTCGTCCTGGCGTGGGCCTGTGACTTGAGACACAGTCTCTCCAGCGACTTCTACCGTAAGCGGCAAGACCGACCAGACCGGCCGTCATCAACAGGATCAGATCCGCCTGCGTGTTATTCATTGTCTGCAATAAATCAGATTGATTCACAGCTGACAGGTCTCTACTGCCCGGTTCAGTATACCCCTCTCGAATAGAGCCAGATGAAAATGGACCTTGATCTAAACTCTCACCGCCAGCGGTATCGACATCTCCAGCGAATGTTGCGTTAAGGATGTGTAACCTGTCACTTTCAGACGATCTGACATCCACCGCCAGTTCGGGCGAATAGTTTGCGTACATCTGCACGCCGGAAAACTCATCAGGCAGTCCTGTATCAATAAGCGCTTCTCTGTGGTCATGCAGCTTCTGTAGAAGCTCCTGCCCGTTGTCTCGACTGCTCCATGAATGACTGGAAGGGTTTTGCTGCATGCGCTGATGGGAGCGCTGTTCAATACTCATCGCACCCTCGGTTAGAATCGATGCGTGGGTCGCGTACGGAAGTACGAAGATGAATACCAGGGTAAGCCACCGGTAAAACTCACTCATCCCTGTGTCTAAAAAACCGCCGTTTTTCATGTGTTCATCCCTGTTGTAAAAAAAATTCCGTTTCCGCGTGCACCATGACTAAACCAGTACAGCCAGGTGACTCCTGGCATTGTCGGTGTGCCGACATTGATGCGTGCGATTGCCAACAAATCATCAGTTGCCTGTACCTGCTGATAACAGCAAGATTTCGGCCAGTCTGGTTTTCTCTTTTAAAATCAGGTGGTTTTATTCATCTGATGGAAGTCACTGGGGATAAAACGGCAGAGAATGTAAAATTTACTGACATTTCTGGCCGAGGCAGGCCAATAAAATCACGACGGTTTCAATTTGCAGACAGAAAAAAACTTAATATAGAAGGAGTTAGAAAGGAAGACAGGGTAATCCAACGTGTCAAAATTCTTGACAGAAGGAGTCGGTAGATCGCAGTTACTTATGGAACGAGATCGCCCGGCCATCTGCACCCCGGGTTATCAATCAGGGCTGTTTCTGTACCCAGTGAGTAGAAAAACCGAAACGTTCTGTGAGTTGTTCGGCCAGGGAAAGGGCATCCTCCCGACTAACAAACTTATCGATAAACAGACGTTGCCAGTCCTGCCCGCCGACCGATACCTGCAGACCTGCGGAATCTATTCCTGCCGCACGCAGAAGTTGCTGCACTCTGACAAGTTCCTCAGCACTACGATAGGAGGCGAGATGCAACCTCCACTGTCCTTCTTCGCTGCGTACCCCCTGACCTGTCTGCGGCTCGGTTTCTTCCGCCCACTGACTGACCTGCTGCATACTGACACCCTGTAATGGCTGCGCGGGTTGATTCCTTGGCGCCATGAACAGGGTTAAGGGGTCTTCCAGAGTGACCGTCTGCCCGTCGCGCTCAATCTCCACCGATCCCTCCAGCAAGACGACGAAATCCCGTTCTTCCTCGGCTTTACCCCAGACATCCGTACCGCGAATACCTATGGTTGCAGTGGCGACACTGACCCTGAGATCCCGTTTGTAGCGCTTGCTGATCAAGCCGGTCGTGTAGCGGAAAGCTCCTTTCAGGACATTGAGTGCACCACTCAGGAAACCGCCTTCTTCCTCCGGTGCCTTCAGTTGGGTCACTTCAAAGCGCGCATTCTCTCCCAGTTTTACACGGCTGCCATCCGCCAATAACAGAACAGCGCGTGCGGCTTTGCCCGTAATAACGCGATCACCGTCCTGCAGTTGCTCGCCGAGGGTTAGAACTCGCCGCTCCTGGGCACGCTCAAGCCAGACCGGTGACTGCAGCGTCTGCAGTCTGGCCGCCGTCGCGGCATTCAGGTTCGCCGTAACAAGTAGTAGTAACAATCCTGTTGTGATGTGACGAAACATGGCTTTCCTCCAGCTGAAATATCCCTGTTAGAGTGTGGACGGCAAACAAGTTTCCTGCACCGGTCAGCAGCGGGCATGTGCAGACCGCTAGCTGTTGCGCAGCCCCAGGGGATCGTCAGGATCAACACCGTCCATGAAGGGCTTGCAGCGATCATCGTTGGTCAGTTGATAAACCTTGCCGATCCAGTTGTTGAGTACCGCCTCGGCACTGTCATGCCAGGTGTTTTCCAGACTCTCCACCAGCAGGTGTTCCGGAAATTCGGGCGCGCGATCTGTGTTGCCGAGCGATGCCTCAACCCTATCGCGGTATTCATGCAGAATGGCCTCGGACCGCAGACTGAAATAATTATCCGGGAATGGCGGGTACTGCTTGATTTCACCACGAATATAACGACCGACTTCCCGTTTATATTCCTTTAGCAAACTGATCGTGTCGTATTCAGGATGCCCCTGAAAAAACACAATGCGGAACAGATCATCGCTCACCGCAAGGTGTACGCCGGCCTCCTCACTCTGCACCAGAATGCGCAGACCTGCCTGTTCGAACTGCGCCGCAGAAACATCATTGAAACGTGAATGTGGAACATCGAAACGTGTATTAACGCCGACAATCAATGGATGTATATGATCCTGTATGCGGTGGGAATACACCCCCCAGCGTTTGTAGCCCAGCGGTCTACGTTTCTGTCTGTAGCGAAATTCCAGTACCGCATGGGTGGCCAGACAGGAACACAGGATCGAGGTCACATTGTCGTAGGCCCAGTCCACGATCTCGATCAGGGACTCCCAGAAAGGCTGATCAGACAATTCCGTACCTGACACATTCGCACCGGTGATGATCAGGGCATCCAGTCCCTCCTGTTTGATCTGTTCAAAACTCGAATAGTGTTTCTGCACGT
>JBFIID010000260.1:0-3810 GCA_041601415.1 Gammaproteobacteria bacterium | reverse complement strand
GTGGGGCTGGTTAGGCATCGTGCCTCTGGCCACCGGCCTGATCAATTTCTGCCCTGTTTACCCTCTGCTGGGTATCAACACCTGTAAGGTCAGTTCAGCTAGCTGAATCACGCCTGCAACTACCGGTACGGGTCTAACCCACTCAGTTTTCCCGTATCGGTAGATACTTGTCCACACAGGCCGGCCTCTGGCTGATTCGCCTGTCATCCATGCACTTCTTATGCGCCAGCCTGTCTTCACTGCGCTTATGCCCCCCGGTTTCCCGCAGGAACTCCACACCAGGATCCTGTTAATCAGGGTATAGTCTGGCTTTACATCTGTCGTTCGCGTGATCTATGAAAGAAAATATTCAATATGTACTGGTCTGGAATGGCTGGTTACGAATCTGCCACTGGGCGCTGGCCGTCGGCGTGTTGTTTCAACTATTTAGCGCCTTCGCCTTAAGCCATCAACATATTGACTACGCCTTCTGGTTTGACTGGCACCAGATCATCGGGCAGAGCCTGCTCTTGGTTCTGGGACTGCGCATCATTCTGTCATTCCAGCCCGGCAGTGGTCACTGGCGTTCGTTCATGCCTAATCGTGCAAAATTGAACGGCATGCTGCAAATGCTGAAATTCTATATCAGTATGGCACGCGGCCCACTGCCCAACTGGTATGCACATAATCCTCTCTGGCAACCGCTCTACCTGATCATAGTTCTGGTACTCATTGCTGCCTGTATTACGGGCATGTTGCAGGATCAATACGCGCAATTGCATAGCTCTCTGGCAATGATTATCTCGCTGTTTACCCTGTTCCATGTAGTCACCGCGTTTGTGCATGACTGGAAAGGTAAGGGCGGCATGATCTCGGCGATGGTGAATGGTTATCGCTATTTCCATAACGACAACCCGGTGCAGAACAGCGTCAGTCAGGGTACTGAATACCGGATTCCGCTGACCAGTATTACGCGCAAGAAACCAGACCCGGATCAGCCTTCGCAATAAGCAACTGAAAACGCTCGACGCCATATTCCGACATGCTCTACCTGCTGCTCCTGTTCGTTGGCGGTCTTGCCTGGTTTATCAGTACAGTCGCGGCGGGCGGTGCAGCAACCCTGCTGATCCCGCTGGTCGGGTTCATCCTCGGCGCAGAACTGGTAGCACCGGTGATCTCGGTCGCGGCTCTGTGTGCAAACCCCTCACGCGTCTGGTTATTCAGGCAGCACATCGACTGGACAATAATCCGTTACCTGCTACCCGGTAGTCTGCTTGGTGCGGTACTCGGTGCCTGGTCATTGAGCCAGTTCAGCCCGAAGTGGATCCAGATCATGCTTGGCGTATTTCTACTCAGCTATATCTTTCAGGTCTGGTTCGGCACGTCAAAAATAAGTGTCTCGGTTCAACGCAGCTGGTTTTTTCCCCTCGGCATATTCATTGCCTTCCTGTCCGGGCTGATCGGTGCCACTGGTCCTGTGCTTAACCCCTTCCTACTAAGTTACGGGCTTAAAAAAGAACATCTGGTGGCGACCAGGGCCTTCAATTCACTGGCCATGCAACTCACCAAACTACTCAGCTACAGCCTGTTTGGCGCACTCACCCTGCAATCAGGGTTGTACGGTGTGTTGATCGGCGCCGGGGCGATCATCGGTGTCTATGTTGCACACAAACACCTGCTGGCGATCCATGCTGAGCGCTTCCATTTTTATACCCTGCTAATGATGGGAGTATGTGGTGTTTTGATGTTGTATAAAGCCCTGTTCCCATAAGAAGCGAGAGAACAAACCACGCCTGTTGCTGTGGTGATCAGAATTGAACCTGGGCGAAGCAAGTGTAAACTTCGATGTCTATAATTTCTGGGACACTCAGGTGCAAAAAGATGCAGGAAATTCTTGACTCGATAACAGAGAAGATGCGCGCCAGCACAAATCGAGGTGAGGTCGCAGATTACATTCCGCAACTTGCCTCTGTTGATCCGGATAAATTTGGCATTGCCGTAATCATGCAGGATGGCCGGGTATTTAGTGCCGGCGATGCCGATGAGCTGTTTTCCATTCAGAGTATTTCAAAGGTTTTTACCCTCACGATTGCGCTTGGCAAACACGGCGATGCGGTCTGGAAAAGAGTCGGGCGCGAACCGTCAGGCGATCCCTTCAATTCCATTGTGCAACTTGAACATGAGAGCGGCAGGCCACGTAATCCGTTTATCAATGCCGGTGCTATCTGTATCACTGACGCGGTGATGATGGGCAGTCAGCCGAAGGAAACGCTGGCGGAGATCCTGCATTTTATGCGCTTCATTGCCAATGATTCGACGATTGGTATTGATGAAAAAGTCGCCCGCTCTGAACTGGCCACGGGAAACCGGAATGCCGCCCTGGCCCATTTCATGGCCTCCTTCGGCAGGCTGGATAACGCTGTCGACTGCATTCTGGGTACCTATTATCACCACTGCTCCATATCCATGAGCTGTGAACAACTCGCGACTGCCGGTCAGTTTCTGGTCTCCGACGGGATGAATCACAGCACCGGTGTGCGGGTTGTCTCGCCACAGCGCGCCCGACGTATTAATTCGCTGATGTTGATGTGCGGTCATTATGACGGGTCTGGTGAGTTTGCCTTTCGCGTCGGACTGCCAGGAAAAAGTGGTGTCGGTGGCGGGATACTCGCCATTGCCCCCGGCAAGGCATCAATTGCGGTGTGGTCGCCGGGACTCGATAGTATCGGCAACAGTAAACTCGGTACCGAGGCGCTGGAATTGCTGGTGCAGCACACGGGCTGGTCTATTTTCGGTCATTAGCGAAAAGACAGTCTGATCTTAATTGGGTAAACTCACTGGACACTTTTTCTGTTCGACGTTCAGTCAGCACTGTATACATTAGCCCCGGAAGATAGCTTGGACCTTAACCCTATAATGCGTCGCTCGGCAGAACTGGAAGCGACCCTGTCTCATCTCCTCGAACTCGATGTCTGTGATTCCTCAGAACGGGTCTTAGCCAGTCATACCATGTGCAGCATTTCGCTTGAACATGCACACAGCCTGAGAGTTTTAATTGCCAACGGCAACTACACCTCTGCGGTCGCCTTAATGCGACTGCAATATGAGGCCGTTGTGCGTGCCGTGTGGCTTTTATATGCCGCCACGGATACGGCCGTCGAAAAGATAAGCCGGGAATTAACCCCGGATAATGAAAAACGCGCCAGCAGACTACCGATGCTGGGTGAGATGCTGGGCAAGATTGAAGACAGGGCCCCTCCGCAGGCGGTGGAAATGCTGCATGAATTCAAGGACGTTTACTGGGGCTCTATCAGTTCCTATGTGCATGGTGGCATTCATGCCATTAACCGGCACGGCAAAGGTTACCCCCCGCATTTGATCATCCAGATCGTGAAAAGCTCTAACGGACTTTCAACCATGTCGGGACTGATGCTTGCGATCCTGACCGGCAATGCCACGGTCGCTAATAATATGGATAGAATTCAAACGGAATTTGCAGACGTCCTGCCCAGTCTCAAAGAGTAGTCCTCCCGCCCTGGTGCCCGTCAAGCAGGTTTATAGAACGATAGCGAAAGCTGAAACTTGCCGGCCTGCGGCCTGATTTCACTGGATACGATCCGCAGCGCGTCGTTTATTTCGTTCCACAAGGTTCTTCAGGAATGTCTGCAACTCGGCATCTCCCCAGGCCTGTGCTTCTGCTTCTGTTGCGAAACCGGCCTGTTTTTTCGATACCACCGTCTGCTTCCGGTTTACTCGTCGAATGATTTTCGCGCTCCAGGAACCGTCATTTTGCACTATTTCAATAGCGTATTTGTTTGCTTTCTTCATCTC
>JBFIID010000259.1:0-3824 GCA_041601415.1 Gammaproteobacteria bacterium | reverse complement strand
TATGTGAATGAGCGAGCCCGGTGGTAAGCCCCGCTTTTCGGATGTATTGGTTAATGACTCTGACATGCATCACAACTCATGAATTATCTAATCGGCAGGCGGTTTACGCCGTTATCCTGAAAACCGGGTTTGCCCTGCAATGATAGAGCATTTCCGCATCCTGTTTATAGTCGCAACTCCCCCCCTGCTGCCGCACGGTTCCGCACTGGCAAGATCAAAAAACAGTGCTTCGGGCGCGTGACATCCGCCACAAATTCAGTACCCTATGAGTATATTTCGTTAATAAACCCGAGAACGTCCGAGGCACATTGCATGGGTAATTCACTTTTCGATCAGCTGAAAAAGAGCGGTCTGGTCGATAAAAAAAAGGCGCAACAGGTTAAAAACAGCCAGTATAAGAGTAAGAAACAGAAGCACAAAAAGGGCGCTGTAGCCCAGGCCGATGAAGCAACCCTGCTGGCACAGAAGGCCCTGGCCGAAAAGGTCGAACGGGATCGCCAACTCAACCAGCAACGCAAAGACCAGGCCGAGCAGAAGGCCATTGCTGCCCAGATCAGGCAATTGATCGAAACTAATCGAATTGACGACTACACCGGTGATATTGTGTATAACTTCACCGATGCCAACGTAGTGAAACGCATTCATGTGAATGAACGCATCCATAGACACCTGAGCACCGGCCGCCTGGCCATTGCCAGACTGGGGGATGACTACGAGTTAGTGCCCATGCCGGTCGCCGACAAGATCAAACTCCGCGATGAGCACAGCATTATCAGCACTGTAGATACCGCCGAGCCGGATCTCGACGAGGACGACCCCTACGCCGATTACAAAATACCCGATGATCTGATGTGGTGATCATGCTTAAGTCTTTGCCAAAATGGCAGATAACAATTAAGTCCCGCTAAAACCGAGCATCACACTCCATGTACAATCAGTTTCCCAATATCAATCTCGTCCTGCTGGCCGGCATACTGCTTACCCTGCCCCTGGCTTTTCTGCTCAATAGCCACCTGCAGAAGCGATGTCTGGCAATAAAGAACTATGTCTGGGGCTACACCCAGGGACTAGCGGGCATTCTGGCAGGCATCACCGGCATCGCCTACGTCCTCTATGGCATGTACAAATTCCCGGACGCACCTCCCGGCATTATTAACTACCTGCTGGCAGCCAGTGCCCTCGCCATTGTGTTTGGCATCTTCACCCTGCGGCGCTATAGAATCCCGTTCATTCTGTTATCCCTGACCACACTGAATCCGGTGCTCTGGATCATTAACAGCATCTATATCTGGAATCGCTGGAAGGAACTCAAATACACCACCACTGTTGCACTGGAAAGTCACACAGCGGAAAGTCCCTTCACCTATGATGAAACCGTCGAACCGAAACCGGTCAGTGATAAAGTGGAAAGGCTAAAGGTGAAAAAGAAAGTAAAGAAAGTCATGAAAAAACGCAGGGTGCGTCTGGGCTAAAACCGGAAAACACGACCTGAACTTGAGTTAAGCCTTATTTTTAATCTTTGGTTTTTTAGGTTTCTTCGGCTTCCTGGGTGGAATGGGACGCAGATCCAGTCGCGACTCGGGCAGTTTCTGCTGCGGCTTGAATCTTTCAATTTCACGGCGCGGAATTAACTGCTGAATCAATCGCTCTATTGCTGCGAGTAAGGGATACTCCGCCACACTGACCAGCGATACCGCCTCACCTGGCCTGTCCGCACGACCTGTTCGCCCGATACGATGAATATAATCCTGTGCTATTTTGGGTAGATCAAAGTTCACCACCTGCGGTAGCTGTTCTATATCCAGCCCGCGCGCGACCAGATCGGTTGCCACCAGAACCTGTACATTTTCCGCCTTAAATTCTGCCAGTGCCCTGCTTCGCGCTCCCTGGCTCTTATTGCCATGTATCGCTACCGCTGTTATTCCCTGCCCGGCCAGAAAGCGACAGAGCTTATCTGCACCGTCTTTGGTGCGGGTAAAGACCAGTACTCTTTGCCAATCCAGATCCCTGATCAAATGTGCGAGTAAGGCGGGCTTCTGTTTTTCATCGACCGCGCAAAGCCATTGATCAAGCGTTTTTGCCATACTGTTCGGCGGGTCGACGGTTATCTCAAGCGGATGTTGCAGCAACCCTCTGGCAAGCTGACGAATCTCGTCTGAAAAGGTCGCCGAGAAAAGCAGGTTCTGCCGCTGTCTGGGCAAGATCGCCAGAAGCTTGTTGATTTCATCGGCAAAACCCAGCTCCAGCATGCGATCTGCTTCATCCAGAACCAGTACCTTTAGCGGAGAAAACTTCAGTGCGTTCTGGGTAAACAGATCGAGCAGACGGCCGGGGGTGGCGACCAGTACGTCCACGCCTTTACGCAGCCGCATCATCTGGGGGTTAATCTTTACCCCGCCATAGACCACCTCGATGCGTAAGGGGAGATGCCTGGCATACTGGGTAAGGCTTTCACCAACCTGAACAGCCAGTTCACGCGTCGGCGTCACTATCAGGGCGCGCACCTGATTCGAGCCCACCGTCGATCCGGACGATAAACGCTCGAGCACAGGCAGGGCAAAACCCGCCGTTTTACCCGTGCCGGTCTGAGCCGCAGCCATCACATCGCGCCCCTGAATAATCGCAGGTATGGTTTCTATCTGAATAGGCGTGGGCGTCGTATAGCCCTTCTCTTCAATGCCTTTAAGCAGAGGGACTGACAGGCCAAGGGTGTTGAAACTCATAAGAGGCTCATGGGTAAAATTGCGAACGACAAAAGTAGTAGTGATGATTCAGTTTGCACAAGCATATTAGCACCCGAATCAGCACTGTGAATGAGTAGAGTCAGCATAACTATGTTTCGGGTTCATAGGCTATCCATCAAGGACACTCATGACTACGACGAAGCCTGATTGTAGATTACCGGCATCTGTCCCTTCCATCTGTTCCATGTCGCGTCATCGGTCATCAGATCGGCCATGAAATGCGCCACATTGATTCGGCTGGTCACACCCGCATCGAATATCGCGCTTCGAATTGGCGAAGGATGTAGATCATACGCGGTAACCTCATCTTCATCGGTGAGCCCGTCCGGACGCACCACTACCCATTCAATCACATCTGCATTTTTATCAACCCGGGTTCGTAGATAATCAGCGGCCTGCTCGTTATCCGCGTGTGGTGGCAAGAGTAAACGTAACAATCCAATCACACACTTCTGGGCAAGTGAGATTCGCTCGTGCAGATCGCGATTGCTATTCCCTGTCGTATTCATCAGGACAAATTTAACCGGTTTTTCTGGCCTGTTTTCTCTAATCGCAGCGCAAAGTCGCCGGGTAGCATCCGTCACGAGACGACGCGGATGACCATAGATACCCTTAAAGCTCAAGTTATGCCCAAGACAGGAAGCAACGACTGTACAGCCAGAGACGTGTTTAATCATCTCTTCATCCCCGAGTTCCAGCACGCTGGCGTGAATGATAGACAACTTCTCGTGCTCTCTGACAGTATCTGGCAAGGTCTCGGGAGAGCGCACGATGACCTTTACGCTTTCTCCGCGCTTAAGCAACTGCTCTACCAGCAAGCGTCCGGTTGCCCCAGTCGCGCCCAGCACAAGTGTCGTCATTTTTTTCTCCGGAAATAAAGGTCAAACCAAAAACTGATGTCGTAACCGATACCTTACTGCCGTTCGCCCAGCCTGCCGCTATTCAGGCTAGTGACTATTGCTTCAAAACATCGTGTTACTGTTTGCTGATTTCTCAGGAATGACCTGCAGAACGTCCCAGTGCTCTACGATCCTGCCGTCGTCATCAAGGCGAAAGATATCGATACCAGCCCAGTCCCGG
>JBFIID010000258.1:0-3894 GCA_041601415.1 Gammaproteobacteria bacterium | reverse complement strand
TCCAAACAGCAGGTACTGGCAGATTTCGTTTCCTGCCTGAGTTATTCCGCCTACCGAACCGGAGACACCTTTGGATTTGTGGGTTGTGCGGATAAGCAGTCACGCCCCTGGATTTTGCCACCAACCTTAAATCGAGCGGCAGGACATGAAGTGGCACAGCAGCTCTATTCGATGGAGTTCAGGGCAAGCAGTTCTGAAGGCCTGTTGCATGCCGCCGAGCATCTGGGTGGCCGCCGTGCGTTGATATTCCTCATCTCCGACTTTCACATGCCCAATGAACTGCTGGAAAGAGTGCTCGCCAGTCTGGCATACCATCATGTTGTACCGGTCATATTATGGGACAGGCTTGAATACGAACACTTGCCGAAATTCGGTCTTGTACGTGTCAGCGATCCCGAGACCCATCGGAATCGTTTGTTACTGATGCGACCGGCCTTAAAACAACGTATCCATGACATGTTTATGCAACGACGCGATATGCTTTTCAATATCTTCACCGATTACGGTAGATTCCCTTTGTTATTAGAAGACGGTTTCAATTCAGATGAGGTGACCCACTATTTCTTCGGCTAGGAAAAATACTGTGCTGTTGCGTATGGAACAAATCACACGGCTGCTGTTTATCGGCTTTCTATGCGCGAGTTTTTCTCTCAGCGCTGATGCAAGAATCGAGCAACTCGATATACAGCAACCCAGAACCTTTGGTTATAAGATCGGTGACAAATTTGAGCGCATCATAAGTTTGAAATTAGGTTCACCCTTTGTTCTGGATGCAGGTTTGCTTCCCAAACAGGGGCGCCTGAGTGAATGGCTGAACCTTGAGAAACCAGTCATCGAACAAAAAGTGCTGGATGGTAGTACCCACTACAGGATAAAGCTGTCTTATCAGATCATTAATATAAAACAGGGACTCAACAACATTGATGTGCCATCACACATGCTCGTATACAGTGATGCCAATGGCGACAAAAACAAAAAACTTAACGCATTAATCCCTGCCACCAACGTCGGTGTGTCGACCCTGACAGACCCTGAGAAAACGGATTTACAGGTTGACCGAACACCCGCCCTGTTGCCGCACAGCAATATGCAACTGTACCTGTATGCGTCATTGTTGCTAATAAGCCTGATCGGCTGGGCCTATCTTAAGTGGGGCGTGCCATTCCGCACAAAGCACCATCCCTTTGCGAATGCCTACCTGCTATTGTCCAACCAACGACACCGCAGGTGGGATGACGCCTGTCGCAGTGAAGCATTACAGACCATTCATCAGGCCTTTAATGAAACCGCACAGAAAACCGTGTTTGTAGAAAAACTGGATGACTTCTTTGCTGAACACAAAAGGTACACACCGCTGAGAGAAACGATAGAAGCGTATTTCACTTACACAAGGAAATACTTTTTCAACGTCGCCCGCGATCAGAACGACCACGAATATTCTTTAGCGGATTTAATTGATCTGGTTCAACAGTGTCGCGATATTGAACGCGGTATCGCCTGATGTTCGGTTTTGCACATCCTTCAGCATTATATTTATTAGTACTGGCGGTCTTGCCGTTTATTTATCACGGTCAAAAAAACGTCGTTTATTCCTCCATCTCAATCCTGCCGGAGGATCGCATCTCCGACATCATAAGTCTGTTGCTGAGGTTACTGGCCTCATTATGTATAGCCCTGCTTGTCTGCGGCATTGCGGGTATCTTCCAGTCAGAGCAACAATTCGAACGAATTGGCCAGGGTGCGCAAACGGTATTGCTACTCGACAGTAGCGGCAGTATGGATAAACCGTTCTATAGCAAAAAACGAAATAGAACAGCGGCTGAAAGTGTCAGGAAATTTGGCACATATGAATCCAAGGGTCAGATAGCCCGTCGCGTCCTCGCTGACTATGCGGCACAACGTAAACAGGACATGTTTGCTCTGAATGTCTTCAGTGGTAATCCGATAGACATCTTACCGTTGACTGAAAAACAGGACGTAATTCAGGCGGCAATCGCGGCGGGCAGTATCGAGAAAGGTCTTGCGTCTACCGATCTCGCCGCCGGTTTGATTCGCTCTCTCAATTTTTTTGAAGGCAAGGCCTTCACGGGTTCCCGCATTTTAATGCTGGTCTCAGACGGTGCGGCGGCGCTCTCCCTGGCGGCACAGGAGCAGATACAATTTTTAATGAAGAAGCACCGGGTCACGCTTTACTGGTTTTATCTGCGCGGTTACAACGGGCCAGGTCTGTTTGATGTGGTTGAGGGTGACAAAGCCAAAATAATCGCACAGGAACAGGTCGTGCATAAGTTCTTTTCCGGGATGGGTCTGCCGTACAGAGCCTATCCCGTGGAAAACCCGGACGCACTGAATGACGCCGTTGCAGAAGTGAACAAGTTACAGAATCTACCCATTCGTTATCTGGATGTTATTCCCAAACGGGACTTGTCGGGCTGGTGTTACGGCATTGCAATGATCTTGTTGCTGCTTTTAACCGTGACCAAATTATGTGAGATCAGAGTATGGCGTTAAAACAAGCTTTGCTGCTTTTATGTGGGGTCACTGCTGTCTTCTCTGGCATTGCACTGGGCTATGAATTCATACAATGGAACCAGATTCGCGCTTACAACGCTGCCGTACAGAACAGTGATTTTATTCAGGCGAGCAGCAATAATGATGGCCCCCGGGGACAATTTGCCCTTGCCTACAACGAACAACAACAGGGGCGTTACCAGGAAGCGCGGGTTATTTACGGCGTGCTGGAAAAGCTTGAACGCAATGATGCCCTGCTTGCGGATGTAATCTTCAATATGGGCAACACCTATCTACGACAGGCATCTACCCTTGACCCGGTAAAAGATGCGGACAGGCTATTACCTCTAGTCGAACTGGCAAAGGAGAGTTATCGAAAATTACTCGCTCTGGATAGCCAGCACTGGGACGCGAAATATAATCTGGAGCGTGCACTGCAACGACTCCCGGATGTCGAGAAAGTCACCAGTCAAAAGTCGGAAGGCGCCATCAGAACAGTACGTACCACGGCCACGGCATCCAGTGAGGATAATTTGCCGTGACTCTATTTCGCGGTCATCACGTCACTGTAATGCTGCTGGCCATATTATTACTCAGCGTGACCTTTACTTATCCCCGCTTGAAACTGGAGCGCCCCACCTATCGCTACGTTTTCGTTTTTGATATTTCCCAGAGCATGAATGTTAAGGATGTTCCCGGCACGGGGCAGTCCATTACCCGTCTGGAGCATGCAAAAAAAACCATCCTGGAAACTTTGTCTGCACTGCCCTGTGGAACCGAAGCCGGTCTGGCATTATTTACCGGGCATCGCGCTTTTCTGTTGATCACGCCCATCGAAATCTGTGCCAATCACCGTGAACTCTCGGCGATGTTAAATAATATCGACTGGCGTATGACCTGGAAGCGCAGTAGTGAAATTGCCAAAGGTATATTTAAAAGCATTACGTTATTAAAACAGCTGGATGACAATACACGTCTTGTGTTTATTAGTGATGGCCATGAGTCCCCCCCGGTTAACCCGGAACTACCTCCCCGTTTCACCAGCGAGATAGGCGATGTCAGGGGAATGATCATCGGAGTTGGTGGAGACAGCCTCGTTCCGATTCCAAAATTTGATATAAAAACGGGCGAACAAGAGGGCTACTGGAAGGCGGACGAAGTAGAGCATACGAATGTGTATACCAATACAAGCGGTAATGAAGACGCCAATATTGTCGGCACTGAACACCTGTCTTCATTGAAAGAGGCTTATTTGCAGGGATTAGCGGATAAGACCGGCCTGATCTACCATCGCCTTGGCAGTGCAGACGATCTTCACGATCAGGTCGTCATGCGCTCCCTGAGTAATCCGCAAACCATCACCACCGATGTACGCTGGCTTTT
>JBFIID010000257.1:0-3894 GCA_041601415.1 Gammaproteobacteria bacterium | reverse complement strand
ATATTCACGGTGCCCTTCCGATTCAGTTGTCGCCAATAACCCAGGGTAGCGACGACCACACCCGCCGGGGCATCCTCACTGACCCGGGCATCCCCTTCAAACTCACCACGATCATTAAAGACTTTGACCGAGGCGCCATCTGCGATACCTCGTGCTTTGGCATCGGCCGGGTTGATAATCACAAACTGCTCACCCTGCCCCTTAATTTTCTGCTCCATATTGGCATAGCAGGAATTAAGGAAACCGTGACTCTTGGGAGAGATGATATTCAACGGATATTTGGCAGCCAGATCCGGGTTTGTTTCAGGTCGTTCTCTGGAGGGCACATAGTCAGGCAGTGAATCCAGCGGTTCACCGGGCTGGAAGCCCTCGTACATCTGCCGGAAAGGAGCCGCGACAAAGTTGGTCGCGCCTTCCACCAGAAACTCACACTTGCCTGATGGTGTTGGGAAATTACCTTCCTTATGTGGACAGCGGTCATCCTTGGTGCCAACGTTTAGCCGGGCATAACCGTGCTCGCGCAGGTATGCCAGGTCAATGCCGTCACAGGCCGGTGCATCCCAGTCGATAAAATTCTCCAGACATTCCGAATCCGACCATTTCAGGCGCTCTTCGTCATAGCCCATCAATGCCGCCAGACGACGGAATATCTCGTTATTCGGGATTGCCTCACCGGGAGACTCCACACACTTGCTGTTGTAGGTCAGGTATAGATGTCCCCAGGACAGAATAATGTCTTCCATCTCCGCTCCCATGGAGGCTGGCAACAGGATGTCTGCGTAGGCTGCAGTATCCGATATGAAGTGCTCCGCAGAGACCATAAACAGGTCTTCTCGCATCAGCCCTTCCACAATCTTGTCGCACTCTGGCGCCTGGGTAACGGGATTCGAGTTCCAGCACATCATGGATTTGATCGGCGGATCGAGTGGCGTTTCTCCGATCAGTGCACGTCCGATCTGCAGATTACTGACGACCCGCGTACCCTCCGGGATCCAGTCCGGGCGGCAAATTTGATCAAAACGGTAAGGGTGTTCCCAGACCGGGAACTGGGTAATCCCACCTCCCACATGGCGCCATGCGCCGGTCAGTCCCGGAATACAGGTGACCGCCCGAATTGTTTGTCCACCACCATAGGAACGCTCCAGAGCCACACCCATGCGAATGGCGGCAGGTTGTTCAGTGGCCAGTTCGCGTGCCAGTTTACGGATATCATCAGCAGCAACACCAGTGATCTCAGCCGCCCATTCGGGGGTACGGGTACTCGCACGTTCGGCCAGCTCGGCATAACCGACGGTGTGATTATCAACATAATCCTGATCCACCAGTCCCTGCTCGATGATGGAATTAATCACCGCCATCGCCAGCGCCCCATCGGTACCGGGTTTGGGACAGATATGCCAGTCGGCATGTTTAGCGGTCTTTGAGGCATAGGAGTCGATCACCACGACCTTTGCCCCTTCTTTCTGGGCCTCCTGCACGATATGCCAGTGATGCAGGTTGGTACTGATCGAGTTACAGGCCCAGATTACGATGTATTTTGAATGACAGTAACTTTCAGGGTCTAAACCGGCGGTCGGACCTACGGTCAATAACCAGGCCGTACAGGAGCCCTCACCGCAGAAGGTACGTTCCGTGACGGTTGCACCCATCCGATTAAAGAAGGCATCGCCACCATTCAGGCCATGCACCAGTCCCTGATGGCCCAGATAACTGTAGGGAATAATCGCCTGTGGTCCGTATTCGTCGATTATCGCCTTCCAGCGCGTGGTGACTTCATTCAGCGCCTCATCCCAGCTGATGCGTTCAAACTGCTTACTGCCCTTGGGACCGGTCCGACGCATGGGATACAACAGACGATCCGGGTGATGATGGCGCTTTTCGTAATCCTTTAGCTTGACGCACAACCCACCACGGGTCATGGGGTGATCGGGGTTGCCCTTAACTCCGGTTAATTCTCCATTCTCGACCTCGAATATCATTGCACAGGTATCCGGGCAATCGTGGGGACATCCTCCGAAGTGTGACTCTTTAATTACTGCGGCCATCAATGTAATCCTCTTATTATAGTTTTAAGGCGTTTTTTCTCATCCACAACTTATCACTGTAGGTCATAATGACGCTGTTCTAAAGTTGACAATCGACAGCAACGAACCCGCCTTGTCTACCTCGGAAGACACGAACGACCGTCCTGAGCGATATGAAAACAGCAAATTCAGCTTAGTTTTTGTTTGATGAAATCCTGCAAAACCTCTAACCACCGGCCCCCGGTTTCGATGCCGGTAATACAGCTATAACGAATCATCGGGCCCGGCTGGACCAGAGGCCTGTAGGTAGTTCCCTGCACACAACTATGCGCCAGAGAAGCGGCAATGGTTGCAACC
Source organism: Gammaproteobacteria bacterium (assembly GCA_041601415.1). Lineage (GTDB taxonomy): Bacteria > Pseudomonadota > Gammaproteobacteria > JBFIID01 > JBFIID01 > JBFIID01. Next base: position 1,513 of record JBFIID010000257.1, on the reverse strand, counting down.
CCCTGACCGGCAGCAACCAGACCTATAGCCGTTGAGCGCGGGGCGGTTTCAATGATCGCCTTCGGACTAAAGCCTGCCTTCTGACAATAGAAGATAATCTCGTCATACATCACCGGGTTCGTGGCACGCGGAAACAGGATCAGTGTTTCATCCTTCAGGTCTTCCAGGCGCACCCGTTGTTGTGCGTTCAGTGGATGATCGGCGTGCAGGATCACACCGGTCTCATCCGCCCTGATGGGTATGGTGCTGAGTTCCGGGTGTTCTGGTCGGCACAGAATAAAGGCCGCATCCAGACGTCTGGCGACTACAGCTTCAATCAATCCATTTGATGTGGCTTCCATAAAACTGAATTCGCACTGTTCCAGGTTCAGTTGAATCTCACGGATCATTGCGGGCAGGAAACTTGACATCGCCGCACTGGAGTAACCAAAACGCAGGACTGCGGCCTGACCAAGGGCGATTTTCTGAACCTGCCGGGTAGTTTCCTGCAGCTGTTCAAACAGCAGGGGAAGTCGCTGATACAGATGGTGCCCTGCCAGAGTCAGACTGATCCTGCGTTTCTGTCGATCAAATAATGAGCAGCCCAGTGCCTCTTCTAGCTGCGTCATCTGTCTGGTCAGCGCGGGTTGAGCGATATGCATGTGTTCTGCGGCTCGCCTGAAACTGAGCAACTCGGCGATCACCATGAAGCTGCGAAGATGGCGTAATTCAAAACCTGTCTGATATATTTTCGTTATCATATAATGCCAATACTATATTGGACGGTTATCAGTCGTCTATGCATAATTCAGCCACATAGAACTAACAGCAAGCAATTACAGATGAGGAGACAGCTATGCCCCTGGTTAATATTTCAATCCTGAAGGGAAAGTCAGCCGACTATATCAAGGCGGTTTCGGATGGAATAAATTCTGCGGTCATCGAGACCATGGCCTTTCCGGATGACGACAGATACCAGATCGTGCACGAACTCGAACCGCACTGTCTGCAGTTTCAGGACAGAACTGAAGACCGCGTGATGATGCATCTGACCATGCGCGCCGGGCGATCGAACAAGGCCAAGCAGGCATTCTATGCAAAGGTCGTGGAAAACCTCGCCAGCAACCCCGGTATAGCACCGGAAAATGTCCTGATCACAATCGTTGAAAATCATGACATCGACTGGTCATTCCGTGACGGTATTGCACAATTTGTCGTCTAAGACCCGGACGGGGTAAGTCACGTTGATTATCCCGTTTTCCTCATCTGCCTGTTTCCCCTCCATTCACTGAAATCTTGCTTCGCGCGGCGTCAGTCTTTATTCAATGCTTTCTGACAGACAGGCATTTAACACAAGCAGCATTGTTTGACCTGAACTGCTCTGGCATTTTGCCGAGTTGTACTACTATATGGCTAGCCATGCACAATCAAGCGTGCTGCGTATTGGCCACATTTCCTGATTAAGCAGGTATTCCTCATGTTAAGAATCGGCGGCTTTCAGATTGGCTCACAGGCATAGAATACGTTGCGCAGT
>JBFIID010000256.1:0-3896 GCA_041601415.1 Gammaproteobacteria bacterium | reverse complement strand
GTGTAGTTGTGTTGCTTTGCGCGCTCGCTGGTTTCTGGCAAATGCAGGTCAGTAATGCAGCGCTGCCCGCGCAGGTGGATGGCGAGCCGATCCCCAGTCTGGCACCGATGCTCGAAAAAGTGACCCCGGCGGTGGTGAATATCGCCACCGAGGGACGCGTCAAGATTCGACAGAACCCCCTGTTGAATGACCCCTTTTTCAGGCGTTTTTTTAATATTCCCAACCAGCCCACCGAGCGCAAGACCCAGAGTCTGGGCTCGGGTGTCATTGTGGATGCCGAACGCGGGTTGATCCTGACCAATAACCATGTGATTACCAATGCGGTTGAGATCACCGTCACCCTGCGTGATGGTCGTAGTCTGGATGCAAAGCTGGTAGGAACCGACCCGGATACCGAGGTTGCCGTGATTCAGATCCAGGCTGAAGGTCTGGTTGCGACGCCTGTAGCGAATTCCGAACAACTGCGGGTGGGCGATTTTGTTGTGGCAATAGGCAACCCTTTCGGTCTTGGGCAGACCGTCACCTCGGGGATCATCAGTGCGCTTGGGCGCAGCGGTCAGGGAATTGTCGGTTACGAAGATTTTATCCAGACCGATGCCTCCATCAATCCGGGCAACTCCGGTGGGGCACTGGTCAATCTGCGCGGTGAACTGGTGGGCATCAATACCGCGATCCTGTCACAGTCCGGTGGCAGTGTCGGTATCGGTTTTGCCATTCCGGTCAATATGGCGATGGAAGTGCTGGAGCAAATTGTTGAATTTGGTGAAGTGAAGAGAGGTTATCTGGGCGGGCAAACGCAGGATCTCACCCCGGAACTGGCGGAGGCCTTTGGTCTGGATCAGAAGAATGGCGCAGTAATCGTCAATGTCGCACCGGATTCACCGGCCGACCAGGCAGGCCTGATGCCCGGTGATGTGGTGCTTTCAGTGAATAACAAGAAAGTAGATAACAGCAGTGATGTGCGAAATCATGTGGGGCTGATGCGGGTTGGCGACAGCCTCACCTTTGAAGTATTGCGCAGTGGTAAGCGCATGACTATTGTCGCCACCGTGGGAGAAAACGCGACCAGCAAAAATGCCATGTCATTGAAGAACCCGCGACTGGCAGGTGCCACTTTTGCAGAGATTGATGACAGCTCACCCTTCTATGGTCAGGTGCAGGGCGTTCTGGTGTTGCGTGTAGAACGCGGTGGACGGAGCTGGAAAAACGGTCTTCGCGATGGCGATATCGTGACCTCGGTGAACCGCGAGCCAGTGACAAACCTGAAGGAATTTCTAAACGCGGTGAATCAGGATAACAATCTGCTGTTTCGAATTCAGCGCGGAAACACGGCTGCATTCCTGGTGATGAAATAGGCCTGTGGTCGGTTGAGGGCCTACTTCATCCGACCATTTTAACCGTGGGGATCTGACTCGACTGAATGGCCCGGTAGATCATCTCAATGGCCTCTGTGCGAGGGAAACTCTTGCGCCATGCCAGCGCGATGGTGCGGGTTGGAACCGGTTTGGTGAACGGACGGAAACTCAGCATACCATCCAGACTCCGGTTACCACCGTTTGAGGCCCCCGTGGAACTGCCGGGCAAAACGGTTATACCGGCACCACTGGCAACCATTTGTCGAATTGTTTCCAGTGAACTGCTCTGCAGGGTTTTCTGCACCGAGCCATCCAGCGCACCGCCTGCGGTGTTGCAGGCTGGACAGACTTCTAACACCTGATCCCTGAAACAATTACCATCACCCAGAAGCAGTACACTTTCTCCGGCAAGATCCATCGGGTTGATCATGTCTTTACTGTTCCATGGGTGATTGCCGGGCATCGCGAGCATGAAAGGTTCGTCATAAACGGATCGGGTAACAAGGCCGGGTACATCGAATGGCAGAGAGATGACGATCACATCCACTTCGCCATGGCGCAGTGCCTCAGTCAGGTTGCTGGTGAAATCCTCACGTATCAACAGCGGCATACGTGGTGCCAGTTTCTTCAGTTCGGGCAGCAGGTGTGGCGTAAGATAAGGGCCAACGGTATAAATAACGCCAAGCTGTAAGGGGATCCCCAGAGGGTCCTGTTCCTGATGAGCGATGTGTTTAATCACATCCGCATGTTCCAGCACCTTTTGCGCCTGTTCGACGATTTTTTCACCGACCGGAGTAATGCATATATCGTTGCGGCGTCGCTCGAAGAGTGTGACATCCAGTTCTTCTTCGAGTTTGCGGATTGCCACGCTGAGAGTCGGCTGGCTGACAAAACAGGTATCGGCCGCGCGGCCAAAGTGGCGTTCGCGGGCAACGGCTATAATGTAACGTAGCTCTGTGAGTGTCATTAGTTAGACCATGCCTGCCTGGGTTCGCAATAGCGAGAGGGTTTCATCTGCTGTGTTGTTTGTCCTTACCCATATGGTATGAACTCTATCTTACACATGCAGTCGTAAATGTAACACCTCGCAGGAGGCCGTCATGCCTAGAATTTTGCCCTTATTTTTTTTCCTCGTACTGACCGCTTGCGCTGCTAATATTCCAAAAGAGATCACCGAACCCGTTGCAGGCAGTCCGGAGTTAACCGACGTGCAACAGGATGCTGCGAGATTTGAGCGTGCAGTAGTGCGCTGGGGAGGGGTAATCATCGCCTTACAGAACAGGCAGACCGATACCCTGCTCGAGATCTCGGGGCGCGAGCTGGATGGTTGGGGTGAGCCGCGGGATAATGATCGAAGTCCCGGTCGCTTTATGGTGCGCGTCGACGGCATACTGGATGACAGCATTTACCGTAAACAACGCAGGATTACGGTGTATGGGCATCTGGAAGCGACTCTTGCGGGTTTGAGCGGGGAACCACAGAGGGCATATCCCCTGGTGCATGCCGATCAGCATTATCTATGGGCGGATTATGATTACCGTTATACGGATCCCTACAACGATTATCCCTATTCAGTGCGGCGTTTCAGAGGTCATTACTACTACCCCTATTACCCCTTCCGGTTTGGTTATTCGCCACTGCATTATCGTTACCCATTTGACTACCCGTTCCGCTACGGACACCGATACTGGTAGCAGGGCTTATTGCTTGGCCGAGTGTTTTTGCAGGGGAATGACGGCTGCCAGCTCGCCTACCAGCTGACGGCAGAGATTAATATCAACAAAGGTGGCGCCATGGGCATTGCCCTGACTAATCCGGAAAGGATGACCGCTGTCACCGAGGCCGTTGAGTACCAGGCTGGCTCCACGAAAGTCATGATGCTCAGTGAAGTTATGCGTGGTGATGATGGTTTTTATCCCGGCAGAAACCGCCGCGCAGTTACCATTCTCGGTATCTTCAAAGGCGACGACTTCATTGGGTGAAATACCCATCTTCCAGATGATGTGGTTATACACAGCAGGGGAAGGTTTCTGTTTCTTAATCTGTTCGCAGGTAGCGATGACCTCAAACCAGGACTCCCAGTCGGCAGGCAGATTATGATCAAGCAGTGTTTTTACGTTCGACAGGGCGGTGCTGGTGGCGATGCCCAGACGTAGGCCCTGTGCGCGTGCTTCCTTAATCAGGCGTAGCACACCCGGGCGCAGTGCCACATGGCCTTCGACCAGCATGCGTGCGTAACGCTCGGTTTTATCCTGATGGATTCTGGCGGCAAAGCTGTCGAAATCTTCACCGGGAGGTAGCTGTGGTGGGTGTTCATCCATGAACTGACGAATTCGAATTCTACCGCCCGAGATGGACAGCAGACGCACGTAGAGTTCGGGGGACCAGTGCCATTCAAGGCCAAACTTGCGGAAGGTTTCATTAAAGGCCAGACGATGAACTTCTTCGGTATCTGCGAGCGTACCGTCTACGTCAAAAATCAGGGCCTGTAATTTTGTCACCTGGTCATCATTAAGTTTATATACGCGGTCGTTATTTTCG
>JBFIID010000255.1:0-3951 GCA_041601415.1 Gammaproteobacteria bacterium | reverse complement strand
TTTCATCAGGACGACCTGTTACATGATGGCGAGCTACAGCGAAAAATACAGGACGGCGATCATATCGATGTGATTCCCGCCATTGAGGGTGGTTGAATTTCAAAAGATTTCGCAACCGTGTAGACATGATGATGTCTGCCTTTCCGTTTTCTGAACACAGAGTGGTAGACAGTGGCCGAGATTAATTTCTTTTTTATTGGATTGTTGTTGATCACCGGGTTAGTGGCAGGCGTGATCAACACGCTGGCGGGTGGTGGCTCCAACCTGACCTTACCGGCGCTGATGATCATGGGCCTGCCGGCCGATGTCGCCAATGCGACGAATCGTGTTGGTGTATTTCTCCAGTGTCTGGTCGGTGTCAAAGGTTTTGACAACCATGGTCTGTTGGCCAGACATGACATGATGTCTATCCTCATTCCTACCCTGGTGGGCGGGCTTGTGGGTGCACTGGCGGCTTCCTTTTTACCGGTGAGCTGGCTCAAGCCAAGCTTGTTACTGGCGATGATCAGCATTGCTCTGATCATACTGCTGCGACCCGATGTTATCGCGCCCGGGCCTGACGAAGTTTCACGCAATGTTGAAGGTAATAAACTGGCCTGGCTATCCCTGTTTGGCGCAGGTGTCTATGGTGGTTTTGTGCAGGCTGGCGTTGGCTTTCTCTTGATTGGCGCACTGGCAGGTACGCTGCGGTATGACCTGAAACGTGCAAATGCGCTGAAGCTGTTCTGCACGGCGGCCTTTACCCTGGTTGCATTGGTTGTCTTCATCTGGCGCGGACAGGTGGAGTGGATACCCGGCTTGATACTGGCGGTGGGTACCATGACGGGGGCCAAGATTGGGGTTCGGCTTGCCCTGCATATCAGCCATAAAGTGATGAAATGGTTCCTGTTCATAATGACACTGGTGATCAGTGCAGTGGCACTGGCCACCTGACATTCTGATGTTTCTGCCTGAAGGTCTGGATCTGTTGGTCGCGCTGTTATTGATAGCCACGGCAGGAGTGACCTCGTTTATTACTGCAGCAATGGGGATTGGCGGCGGGGTTATGTTACTGGCCGTATTGGCCCTGTTCGTACCCGCGGCAGTGTTGATCCCGGTACATGGTTTCGTGCAGTTTGGTTCCAATGCGAATCGCGCAGTAATGACGCGTGCCCATGTGGACTGGGAGATGGTTAAGTTCTTTGCCCTCGGTGCGGCGGTTGGTGCCCTGTGTGCCTCGATGCTGGTTGTGCAGTTACCACTTCAGGTAATACAGATTAGCGTGGCGCTATTCATTTTTTATCTGGTCTGGGGGCCAAAGCCCGCTGAGCATCAGATGAAGCCTTCCGGTCTCACTCTGGTCGGTATTTGTACCACCTTTCTTACCATGTTTGTTGGTGCCACCGGGCCGCTGGTCGCGGCCTACGTACATCGTCAGGGGTATGACAAACTGACCACCACGGCGACCTTCGCCAGCTGTATGAGTCTGCAGCATTTACTGAAACTGTTTGTCTTCAGCGTCATTGGTTTCTCGTTGTGGGAATGGGCGGGGCTGATTCTATGCATGATTGCCAGCGGTGTACTTGGTACCTGGCTGGGGCTGAAGCTGCTGCATCGAATCCCTGCTGAGCAGTTCAGAACGGGGTTCAAAATTATTGTTACTCTACTGGCACTGCGTCTGCTCTGGCAGGCCATGACCGTGACTGCCTAGCGGCATGCATTAAACGGTTTAAGACGATGAAATTCTTTTACTCCGATACCTATCCATTGCCTTTACCCGAAGGCCATCGCTTCCCGGTTGGAAAGTACACCCAGCTACGTGAAGCTCTTCTGTCTGAAGGGCTGTTGTCGGAGGCAATGTTATACCGATCGCCTCTGGTTGATCAGCATGACTTGTTGCGCGCGCACGATCCTGACTATGTGGCGGCTGTTGAAACGGGCTGCCTTGATGCCAGGGCGATGAGACGTATCGGACTGGTCTGGAGCGAGGCCCTGGTTACGCGTACCAAAGCGACCATGGGTGGCGCGGTGGCTGCAGCTCGAGCAGCATTGCAATACGGCTTCGCGGGGCAGTTAGGCGGTGGTACCCATCATGCCCATTACGACTATGGCTCGGGCTTCTGCGTGTTTAATGATTTTGTCATCGCTGCTTTGCATGTGCTGGAAGAGGGGCTGGTGCAGCGTGTGGCGATTATTGATCTGGATGTCCATCAGGGCGATGGAAATGCGGCCATGTTGCGTCGGCGTGAAGATGTGTTTGTCTTCAGCATGCACGGTAAAAATAATTTCCCCTATACTAAATGTGAGTCTGATCTGGATGTGGAACTAAGGGATGAGGCGGGTGACGAGGAGTACCTTTCATTGCTGGAAGAACATCTGCCCAGGGTGTTTGAGTTCAGGCCTGAGCTGGTGCTTTACCAATCTGGTGTCGATGCACTGGAGCACGATCGGATGGGCCGCCTGAAACTGAGTTTTGCGGGTCTCATGCGGCGTGATGAGCTGGTATTATCGGCCTGTCAGCAACGTGGAATTCCCGTTAGTATGGGCATAGGCGGTGGTTATTCGCGACCGATCTCACACACAGTCGCTGCCTATATCAATACCTACAGGGTCGCTAAAAGACTGGGAATCATATAATTCGGGGTATGCCTGGTTAAATGCAGGTAGCTAGTATTAAGCCCCTCTCGTCCGCAACCTGCCAGGGTTGGCTGACGATTAAAACACACAGACAGGTTTCATGCATGGATAAAAAAATACAGGCACTTGCTGGCAAGCTGGAGCAGCAACACTACGTAGCCGATGCGGATTTAGTCACGACTATGGCCTTGATGAACCAGCTGAATCGACCCTTGTTACTGGAGGGGGAAGCGGGTGTTGGCAAAACCGAGGTTGGGAAAGTCCTTGCGGCAGTGCATGACTGCGAACTGGTCAGGTTGCAATGTTATGAAGGACTGGACGCCAGTACGGCAATCTACGAATGGAATTACACGCATCAGTTACTCGCGATTAAATTGATGGAAAATGATGTTAATTCCTACAAAAAGAAAGACGCCAGTATATTCAGTGAAGAGTTTTTACTGGAACGCCCGTTGTTAAGGGCGATCCGACAGACGCGCCCACCGGTGTTGCTGATCGACGAAATTGATCGTACCGATGAAGCCTTTGAGGCATTCCTGCTGGAGCTGTTATCCGATTTTCAGATCTCTATCCCTGAGTTGGGGACGCTTAGTGCAAAGTCCATCCCACAGGTTATCCTCACCTCCAACGGTACCCGCGAACTGAGTGATGCCCTGCGTCGTCGCTGCCTGTATCACTTTATGGATTACCCCAGTTTCGAAAAAGAACTGCGCATCATCCATGCCCGACTGCCGGATATTCATCACACCCTGGCGATGCAGATCGCAGGCTTCCTGCAGAAACTCAGGGAGACTGAATTGCGCAAACAACCGGGGGTCGCTGAGACCCTGGACTGGGCGAGGGCATTAATGGGTTACGGAGTGGAAGAACTCACGAGCAGTGAATTTGTGATTCAGACCTCCCGGGCCTGCCTGCTTAAAACCCAGGATGACCTGGCGCAGTGTCAGCCAGCCGATATCGCGCAGCTGATCGAGTCCCTGTCGCGCGCATGAATCAGCCGGCACAACGTCTGGTTGGTTTTGTTCATCACCTGCGTGACGAAGGTTTTTCGATCGGCATTCAGGAAGTGATGGATATGCTTTCCAGTCTCGAATTCGGCAGTCTGACGGACAAACGCTATTCACATAAGGTGATGCGCAGCCTGGCCTGCAATAACCAGCTGGACTGGCAGCGTTTTGATCAGTTGTTTATTGATTACTGGCAGGCCACGGCTGAGACAGATGATAGTAAGGACATGCCTCCTGAACCTGCTCAGCGTGGGCCGTCACGCGCGGCGGCGACCGGCATTGGTGGCAGCTCGGTGGAAAACCCCAATGCGATGCGTGATCTGAGTGG
>JBFIID010000254.1:0-3992 GCA_041601415.1 Gammaproteobacteria bacterium | reverse complement strand
TGCGATGTTCCTGTCGTAGGATGGGTAAAGGAGTGAAACGACGTGCCCATCAACCGCCAACAGACCGCAACGGCAATAACGCCGTCCTGATGGGCACGCTGTGCTTTGCCCATCCTACATGCGATGTTCCTGTCGTAGGATGGGCAAAGGAGTAAAACGACGTGCCCATCAACTCAGTTGGCCGGTGTATAGGTTCCATAGATAGATATCGTGCGGGAATATGTAGCAGAGGACGAGCCCCAGCTAGAGGTATAGCCATTTGTTGTAGCTCGATTGTTGTTGTAACGCGTCTGGCCACCGGTCTGATAGGTGTATTGGTGATTATTGTCTTCGAATGACAGTGCTAACCAGTACGTCCCGGCCGTTAAGGCTGTTGCAGGGACATCAATGGTGAACCACGACATGCCAGATGGTGTAACGAGGTTGTCTGATTCTGCCAGTAATGTTCCGGGTTCTCCTGTTTCGTCTGTATAGATGGCATAGCGTACTATTTTATTGGCTCCTCCTACATAGGCGGAAATACTGGTGATGGTGCCGTCCTCCGGCAGGCTCACCTGGGTGGCGATCTGTTTCCTCCTGACGGAACTCTGGGTTTGATCGAAGATCGTCTCAAAGCCGAAATTCGTCGGCGCGCCAGCGCCGCCAGCTCCCTCACTGATTTTTATATTATCCAGATACAGGGTCTGCAGGGTGTTGATGCCCTCGGTGCTGAAGCGAATCTGTGTACTGGCCGTGGCGTGTGCAGAAATGTCATAGCTGGCGGACAGATAGGCCGGGTCATTGGCAATGCCAGTGATGCTATCCAGCACAACCCAGCCTGAGCCGATGCCGTTGTTGACCTCGACCACGAAACGATCGCTGCTGGTCGGGTAGTTGTCGCGCCGGTAGTCAAAACTGAGGGTTGCGTTGGCAACTGTTGAGAGGTCAACCGTGCGCGAGGCACCGGAGAGTTTCTCATTCAGGATCAGGCGATGGCTACCGGCCTCGGGCACGACCGGGTCGTCGCCGATCCGGGTCAGACCCGCGCAGGGGCCATCACTTTCCGAGCGCTCGACCCATTGAGATGTGCTCCAGTCCAGTGAGCCGTCGCTACCGATAAAATCTACTGCGGCATTGCAGGTCAGGCTATTGAATTGATCGAGGTAGCCCTGTTGAACCGGGGGTGCGACAGTGCCACCACCACCGGTAAACAGCGCTGAGACTTCGCTGGCATGTAGTGCCCGGTCATAGATGCGCACGTCATCAAGGCGCCCCGGCCAGTATTCATTATCGACAGATTTACCGAGCCAGAGATTCGCGGTTTCAGTCGTCGGTTCGAAGGCGATGGAACCGGTCTTTAGCAAGGTCCCATTTACATATAACAGCACTTCATCCGTGGCATTATCAAAGCTGGCGGCCAGCAGATACCAGACGTTTGGCAGCAGCCCCAGGCCTGTCGTTTGCACGGTACGGAATGCACCACTGGCGAAGAAACCGAACACCAGTTCATTCTGCCAGGTACCGAACCAGTAATTGGAGGCACCGTTGCCGGGGGTGTCCTTGGAGATGATGGTCTGGTTACCGCTGCCAAAGCTTGCGGCGTTGATCCAGGCAGTGAATGTCAACTCCCCGGTGAGCCACAGGCCTTCATCATGGGGCACATCAATAAAATCGTTGCTGCCGTCAAAGCTGGAGGCACCGTCTATTTGACCCGTAGCCCAGCCCGGCCCGGTGAGGGTGCCATGGTGTCCGCCGACGGAATCCGCTGCGGTGCTACCCGTGCCTTCATCCATTTTCCAGTGTGCGAGCAGTCCGGGGTCAATCGCCGCACCCCACTCAATGGCCCGTTGCATAAGGGTTTCACCCTCGGCAGTCAGCAGCGCCGGATCAAAACTGACAGCCCCCCAGGGGAGCTTCACGCGTCGTCCGGGGCTGATGCTGTCGTCGTATTGACGCGCTCCCTTCTCCAGTGCATCGAGCACCTGTGTGCCACTGGTGCTGGCCAGGGCGATGTTATCAGGGGTGATGGTGCCACTGATCTTTCGGGTTTCGACGGCAGAACTGAAGAGCGGTAGGCTACCCAGAGGGAAATTGGCGGTGATGTAATGGCTATTATCTAAAATTTGTATGTCTGTTGTTAAAGGACCGATATCCGGGGTGTCGGCCAGACCAAAATTTTGGGCGAGGTTGTGTAGCTCAAATACCACCCCTTTAGTGCTTGTATCGAGCTTTGCTGACAGGTTTGTTTTGTCGATGGTAGAAGGTACATAAACCACATCTGTGGTGGCCAGCGCTGTATCAAAGTCGGCCTGGTCAGACGATTCGTGGATCAGCGTGACATCATAGCCCCAGGCCTGCATCAGGGTAATACGCGCCGCTTCTTCTGTAGTGGGAGTCACCGTGGTTTCGCCAGAGGGAAACGCCACGACCACAAAACCGGCTGAGACGAATAGCAGATTGCCGCTGATCCCGGGCGGTGGGCCGCCACACACCACACCACATTCACAGGCATAGGTGATGCTGAGTTTGGGGCGTAGCAGGGGTGTGGAATAATCACTGCTACGGAAATAGGCAGAGCTGTTTGGCGTGGTGGGGACAAGCATAAGACCCTGGTTCGGGTAACTGGCATCGGCCCAGCCCTGCACCAGGCTTTTGATATCCCATTGATACCAGCCGACACCGCCAGCTGCCACGCTGGTCGTTGTAGCAGCGGTGGCATCGTAGTCGCCGCCAGCGTTTGTCCAGTTGATCGCCGGAGCACTTTCGGTCCAGCTTGATGCCCCAATGCCACCCGTTTTTATGCCTTCTTCCCATGCACCTGTCACCCGGTGCACGGAGACATCACCACCCTTTGCGCTCGGACTATGCTGGTAAAGTTCCAGCGTGGCACTCTGGATCACTGCATTGGCCGGCAGGCCAGACAGATCAAACTGCAGCAGGCTATGGGCTTCTGAATCCAGGAAGACATTATCAACCCAAAATTCTGTGCTCAGGCCATAGTTCCAGGTCGATTTCCATTCATAGAAATAGGTGTCCTTGCCAGCCGTGGCATCGGGTTGCAGGAAAAGCTGCTGGGTGGGGAACTGATAGATTTTTACCCCGTTGCGCTCCAGGCTGTAGCTTGCACCGTTGGCATGGGTGCCAGTGACGCTGATATTGGCGGGAGAGCCTGAAGTCAGTGCAGCCCCGCTGTCATCGGTAACGCTTGCCGTATAGCTGTGGGCGCCGAGACTGGTGCTGGAAATATCCGTATAGCCGCTGCAGTTGAGTCGATTGAGTGTCCATTTCGCATGGTTCAAACCGGCCTCGGCTGCATACAGGGCCGTGTCTTTCTGTTGTTCGCGTAACACACTGCCGGCATTAAAGGCGCCCTGCTGGGTGAGCAGGAAGGCAACGGCCGCCACCACTGCCAGGGTCAGGGCAACAGGTAAGAGGACATAACCCCGGGCGTGCTTTTTAAGCGAGTGCGGCATGTTTACGCTTAATTAGCCCAGCCAGTAGAGCAGGGTGGCGCAGAGACAGAGGGCAATGCCGGTGATACGGGGTGATGCCAGCAGGGCGTGGTCCCATTCCAGTCGTTTCTGTAGTACCGGTCGATTGGCGAAGTCTTCGAAGATATCTTCTGCGGGCAGACCGAGACGCAGGGAGATGATCTCGCGTTCACCCCAGGGGCGATTCAGGTGTTGTTCCAGTTTGGGGATCAGATTCGGCTGTAGCAAAAAAAGCAGGCCGAACACAGCAGTCAGCAGGGCGATTATGATGACTAATAATTCCGGCAGGTTCATGGTTTTCTCCTGTTGTTGGTTTTGTCATTTGTCACTTGTCACTTGTCCTTAATCGGCCTGTAAAAAATAATCCAGACAAGTCATTAAGATTCAATAATGTCTGCGCTTTTTTCACAGGCCACTACCAACACGCACACGACTATTCAGGTTGATCGGTTCGCTTCCCGGTGGGCTGAGCTGCAGGAAAATGTCGACCAGCACCGTGCTACCGTTGTTACCAGGAATACG
>JBFIID010000253.1:0-4010 GCA_041601415.1 Gammaproteobacteria bacterium | reverse complement strand
TCTGGTATAGAGATCGAAATAATCCTGCTTGTTGAGTCCCTTTAAACGCAAACCACAGTGTTCAAGGGCACGATTGAAATCCAGGTCATACTCTTCCTTGTCCCAGTCCACGGAATCACTCTTGATCGGGGTTCGATAACGTTCAACGAACAATGCCGCAGAAGATAAAGCCAGGCGCTTAAGTACCTCTTCGAATTGCCCGGCATCTATACGCAGGGCGGTTTCATGCTCATTGATTTTCTCGCCTTCATGCCAGCCAACAATACTGGCTCGCAGTCCAGACAGGTCACCAACCTTTTTAACCAGATCCTCATCTTCCTCTGGATCGAGCAGACCATTATCGGAAAGCAGGCTGGGTATACCGTGGAAAAACTCAACGTCGAAACCATTATCGAGTCGTATCCAGCCATTGTGTGAACGGATATCAGCCATTTCAACACCTCCTGCCAGTGGCGGTTTGTTGATGCAGCATCCAATGACAAACACCTGGGCAACATCGACAGCCCAGGCGCTACTTTCCTCATTCATCTTTTGTTATGGAGAAAAGCAAGTCTGTATAGAAATACAGTCGACCATAACGCACTAATTTTCAAGCTTGATCGACAATTTAGGGTCGTCTGCCCGGAACTAGCGTCTCGAATGCTTTAACCGTTCGAGGGTTCGCCAGTTTGCCCGTGCCAGTGGATGTGCCGGGTTCAGGAGCAATGCCTGTCGAAGCCACTGTTCGGCGTCATGCAGATCGCGACGCTGCAGGGCCAGCCCGGCCATATTATTCAACAGATCGACATCGTCCGGTTTTGTTTCCAGCGCACGTCGGAGATGTGTTTCTGCCGCCGCAAATTTGCCCATTTCCGCCAATGTGCGGCCGATAAATTTATCAATCGATGGCCATTCAGGATCATGCCTCTGCACATGCCGAAATTCGATCAGTGCCTCTCTGAAACGCCGCTGATCCAGCAGGGAATGACCATAGAGGAGATGGGCACGCAGATATTGCGGATACAGTTGCACCGCGCGTTGGTAAACCTGCCACTCGGATTTCCACACTGGTATGTAAGTCTGGGTTGAGGCAATCAACAGGGCAATCCCAATCAGACTCGAAACTATCACCGCACGGCTACCCCACGGCCAGGTCTGCCAGACCAGGCCAAGAATCACCGCAAGTATCCCAAACAGTCCGACCGAGGGTAGATACATACGATGTTCGAAGATCATCTCCAGCGGCACAATACTGGATTCGATCAGCAGGGTGAGCGGCACCCACAGGATGAAAAACCCGAGCAATCGAAAGCGCACTCGCGAGAGGGAGAATACCCCGGCGAGTATCCACAGCAACGCGGCCCCCCAGGCAAACAGGGTAGTCACAGGAGTAAACAAAGAAACTGATGTTGAAAAATCGTGCAGCAGAGAAAAACGGTCAGGCAGTGGCAGGACTATCTGGGAAAGATGAAAAGCAATCACTCGCGGCTGAGTGAGAACCCGCTCCCAGAGGCTGAAATCCCGATTCGCGTAGCCCGCAGAATAGGCCTCCACGAGTGGCCCTGTTTCAAACCAGACGGATAGAATCGCCAGGACAACAACGCACAACAGACCGTAGAGTAATCTGCGCTCCAGCGTCGACAGTAATATTTGCCGGTCTGCACGCACGACACCAAGCTCAAACAGAATGAGAAGTGCCGGCAGGATCCACGCATTCTCCTTACTGAAGGCCGCTGCCAACGCAGATAACACCACGACCAGGTACCAGCCAGGTTGTGTTGCCAGAAGGCTTGCCTGTCTGGCCATGAAATAGGCGATTAGACTCAACAAACTGAACAGCGCAGCCATCGATGCCATGCGCTGCACGATATAGGTAATCGCCTGCGCCTGAATCGGGTGCACTGTCCAGGCCAGGGCGACCAGTAGCGCTAAAGTGTAAGCGGTCGAACGGGCAAGTCGTGTCGATAAAACCAGTCCCAGCAGGACAAAAACCAGAAACCCATTCACTGTGTGTAACAGGATATTGGTCTGAATAAAGGGCTTCGCGTTGCCACCGCCACGCCACCAGTCAACCGCAAAGGTAACCGATGGCAGCACACGCTCTTTCAATAGCGCATTGTTACCCGCCTGCCAGAACCGGGAGAGAGAGAACTCCGTGACATGCAGAGGTGCATGCCGGGTGATATTGGGACGATCATCGAACAGGAACCCATTATCCAGCGATGAATAATAAGTGCCGGTCACAGCCAGACCGATCAGCACAAAGGCGAAAAAATTCCTCAGCAGGGCACGCCCCTGTATGAAGCCCTGCCTGGTCATCGGTGTCCCTTGGTGACCTCGGTTTGGACCGGGTCAAACCTGCGATGGTCATTCATAACGGTGTTGTACATCGACAGCCCTAAATTTGAGAAAACGCTGACCAACCATGAAAGGCTCCTCCTTTCAGGCATCGTATTCAAGCGTGGTGGCGAAGTCTGAAGGGATCTCGCGCGAATACCCATGACGCGGATCATCGAAGGTGCAGATTAGACCGCCACACAGTCTGCAAGCAGTCTTTTAGTGTTCAAAGCAGGCACCAGTGGCTGATTGGTAACGCTCTGCCAGATGCTCCTCCACCTGCTGGCGGTCATTGCGATCATAGGCCCGTTGCAAAAACATCTGCCAATAGCGATAGGCTTCCTTACACTCGGACAACCCTTCCAGCGCCAGTGCCATGTTCCACATGACGTTGGTATTTTCAGGGTCCAGTTGCAATGCCTGTCTGTAATATTCACTCGCGGTTCTATGATCTTTCCGGGCAAATGCCAGTTCCCCTAGATGATTAAACAACGACGGGCTAGTCGCCCCCAGACGCAGGGCCTTGCTGAATGAGCGGGATGCGCCTTCGTAATCCCCCTTGTCCATTAACATTACCCCAAAGTTTTCATGTAACAGGGCATTGTCAGGATCAAGTTTCTCTGCACGCCTGAACGCCGATTCCGCCTTGATCAAATCCGGGTCATCCTGCAGGTAGTAGGTTGCCAGGTTGAGCCAGGTACGGCTTGCACTGGGGGCGTGACGTGCAGCGACTTCGTACAGGGACAGCTTCGTGCGCCAGTCCGGCAGGCGTGTATAGGTAGACCAGCCGCAATAAGCAACAAACGAAACGGTCAGCACCCATACCAGCGTTTTCCGCTTCTCGCTACCAGTGATCCGGAACAGGGAAACCGCGAGCAGCAACACCAGCCCCATCAGCGGCACATACATGCGATGCTCAAAGACCATCTCAAGTGGAACTATGGAACTCTCGATAAAGAGTGTGGCCAGGATCCACAGCAGTGCAAAACCCAGCAGGCGTCGCGATTGCTTCAGCAGGCACCCGATCCCCAGCGAGAACCAGACAATGATGGCGAGAATCGCTGGCAAGGTTGAGGCCGGGCTAAACCAGTCTGTCGATACGACGAAATCATGTTCCAGAGAAAATCGACCGGGCGCAGGATAAATAATTTCTGAAAGATAGAAAAAGATCACGCGAGGCTGGGTCAGTAGTCTCTCTATTAAACTGAAATCCCGCATTTCATAACCGGGCAGAACCCGGGCAGAGATCGCATTACCCGGCACAACACCCAGTACGAGAACCACGCACCCGGCGGCCAGCAGCAGGTAAATCCAGACGTTTTTCCGCGCACCCCAGGCAAAGGCTTTGCCATGATGCACCACGCCGATCTCCACAAGCCCCCATAGGAAGGGAATAATGAGCGCATTTTCCTTACTCAACACACCAGCGATAAAAGCCATTACTGCACTAAGGAAAAACCACCGACGAAAACGTGCGGCGGTGCGCGCCAGAAAGTAACAGTAGGTGGAGAGAAAGATAAAGAAGGCAGCAAACTCCGCCATCCGCTGCACGATGTAGGTTACCGACTGCACCTGGATCGGGTGCACCGCCCATAGCAGTGCGCAGACCAGGGCTATGAATGGAACCCGTCTGGTGTGCTCCGGAGAAAAGGTTCCGAGTAATGAATGAATCAGCAAATAGACCAGAACCGCAT
>JBFIID010000252.1:0-4016 GCA_041601415.1 Gammaproteobacteria bacterium | reverse complement strand
CCAGCAGGATTTTCAATTAAGCCACCACCTCTCAGGTTCCACCTGATGAGTTTATCTATCAAGTAAAACCCTGTTCTGCCGATAGTTAATGGTAGGTGTTTTATGCATTTACGGAGCGGGATAGACAGAAAAACATGGAAGGTCAGAAAAGCAATTTCCTGCTGAGACGTTTGAGTAACAGTCTCACACTACCCTATAGCCTGCTGATCGTCGCCGTCATTGTCGTTTTTGTGCTGCTCTTCTTTTCAGCCAGCCGACTGAATTCATATTCAGTTCAGTCCTCCCAGCACCTTTTCAGTACTGCGCTTAGGAATGAAATTTCAAGCGTTGCAAATATCACCAAGGATTACAGCTACTGGAATGATGCGGTGGAAAAACTGATCCTGAAACCCGATGAGGACTTTATTGCTGAAAACCTCCTGGGCACTTATCTCGAAGACACCTTCGATATCACGCGGGTGATTGTATTGAATGCTGAGGGCGAGCTGCTCTTATCGGTCAACAGCGGTGTAGCGGAAAAACCCGTGACACGCGATCTCACCGGCTCTGAGATCCAGGCACTGGTGAACGAGGCTCGGGCAACAGACATGCAGGATCCGACACCGGCAACGGGTATGTTATGGATCAATGAAGATATCTATATCGTAACCGTTGGGGCAATAACACCTTCTGCCCCAAGTAAATTGATGGACATGGATAAAGCCTATGGGTTTCTGATCCTGGCCCGGCGACTGGACACAGAACTACTCGAAGAAATATCTTCGCTCTATCAGTTGCAACAGATGCAACTTCATACGGCTCCGGGCCCCCTCCCCGATCAACACGTAATGTACCCCATTGAGTCCCCTCTCAAACGTTGGGTGGCAAATATTAGCTGGTTCCCGGAACGCGCCGGAGATCGATTCATTGATGACGTTCTGCCGTGGGTAATTGGTCTTTTTGCGATGATGCTAATTATCAGTACGCTGTTTTTTGTCCGCGTAAAACGTTACTCACAATTAATGACCGCGACACTGTTAGAAATACAGGACAGTCGTCAGCAACTCAACACGTTGGCCTATTTCGATGCGGTCACGGGTCTGCCGAACCGAAGCCTGGCAATGGACCGTCTGCAGCAGGCGATCGCTGCCAGTCGCCGCATGGGAGTGCTGACAGCCGTGTTATACATTGACCTGGACGGTTTCAAACAGCTCAACGATACGCGCGGTCACGATGCAGGTGATCAACTATTACGCATGGTCGGGCAACGCATGCAAAAGTGCATTCGAGAGGAAGATACTGCAGCGCGTATGGGCGGCGATGAATTCTGCATTATTCTGGTCGACCTGGCCCATATACAGGCGGCTGAGATAATCGCCAGCAAACTACAGGATGCCATGGCCCTGCCCTTCATCATTAATGGAAATGAAGTGTTCATCAGCGCCAGCATCGGAATAATTATCGCGCCCACAGATGGCACTGACCCCACACAGCTTTTACAACATGCCGATATCGCCATGTATCAGGCCAAACATAAAGGCCGTAATTGCTATCAGTATTTCACCACTGAATTGAATGATCGGATTCAGCATCAGGCCGACCTACAGTTGCAACTACGCAATGCACAGCAAAACGATGAGTTTTCTCTGGTCTATCAGCCCATCTGTCGGGTGGGAGATAGCGGCGTTGCCGGCGCCGAGGTTCTGATCCGATGGAACAATGACAAGCTCGGTGAGGTGCCGCCGTCTGAATTTATTCCGCTGGCAGAAGACAGCGGTATGATCGTCCCCATCGGCGAATGGGTGTTACGTAAATGCCTGGATGATGCCAGACAGTTTTATAACCATTATGGGCGGGACTTTTTTATCTCGATAAATATCTCGGGCCGTCAGCTATCTGATCGATATCTGGTTGAACTGCTCAGTGCACTTTACAGCCAGAATGCCGACAGATTACCCACGATACATCTGGAGATAACCGAAGGCTATCTGATCCAGAACAATTCGGAAGCGAGTGAAATACTGCAGGAGTTATCCGCTCTGGGCGTACAGATCTCAATCGATGATTTTGGTACCGGTTATTCATCACTAAGCTATCTTCACCAGTTTCCCATCAATACCCTGAAAGTGGATCAAAGCTTTATTCATCAGATAAAACCCGATGGAAAGGAAGCATGTCTGGTAAGTGCGATCATCACTATCTCAAAGAGCCTTCAATTAAATGTCATCGCTGAAGGCGTGGAGACACAGGCACAGCTGACCTTCCTTCAGCAACAGGGCTGCGAACTGGTGCAGGGTTTCTATCTGGCTCACCCGATGCCGGTCAAGGAATTTCTACAACATCACCCGAGGCCCCCACATGAAATATCTCACCACAGTTAATCGAGTATCTCGTCGCACCAGTCTTTTCACTGCTGCTTGCCTGTTGACCCTTTTCAGTACGCCAGGCAGCGCAGAGCTGACGGGTAATATCACCTTTGCCACCGACTATGTGGATCGCGGCATCAGTAACTCTAACCGAGGACCGGCGATTCAGGGCGGTCTGGATTACGCCCATGAGAGTGGCCTATACCTTGGTACCTGGGCCTCCAATGTCGACTTTGATGATGGCGAAGAGGCCTCGGGGGAAGTCGATTTCTACGCAGGCTACAGTGCAGAAACAGCTGGCATTTCATGGGATGCAGGCCTGCAACGGATTATTTACCCGGGTGCCGATGATGCGCTGGAGTATGATTCAACCGAACTCTATCTGTCTGCCGCCTATGATCTCGGTCAGCTAAGCCTGTCGGCTACTTATTACTACTCGGCTGATTACTTTGGTAGCGGAAACACTCATTATCTTGCCACCAGTGTTGGGGGAGACGTCGGTTACGGATTTTACCTGAGCGGTCAGGTGGGACGTCAGGTTATCGAAGACAACGCATTCTATGGCACACCTGATTACACGCACTGGGGAGTAACTCTTGAACGGGAATTAGAGGGCTTTGATCTGTCTCTCGCCTGGCAAACCACCAATATGAATTCTCAGGAATGTTATGCGGGGACGGACTGGTGTGACTCGACGATGACTTTTTCCGTGAGTCGCACTTTCAGCCTGCTTGAATAGGCCTGCGACACTTTGTCGCATTGCTTTTAAAAACCAGCAACGCATATTGATCTGTATACCCACAATGAAGGAGAACAGATCATGAATTCAGCGAAACTCGCAGCCCTGTTTGGCCTCAGTCTGATCGTCACTAGCCAGCTTCATGCTGCCAGTGAACCGCGTGATGAAAATGCGGGGGAGGCACCTACATATAGTGTCAGCTGTGCAGCTAATGCAGCCTCTGCTGGCCAGTGTGAAGTTGATAATGAGACCTATATCGGCTGGCGCACCTATGCGGCCACCTGTCAGGTCTGTCACGGTGGTGGGGGACTGGGTAGCACCTTCGCGCCTAATTTACTGACTCGCATGAATCAGGAAGGCGTGGATTATGCGCGTTTTCTGTATGTGCTTGAAAAAGGTTACACCGGCACTATGGGGGCAATGCCGGCCTGGGAAAGCAATAACAATGTCATGAAAAACCGTGACAATCTGTATAAATATCTGCGCGCACGGGCCGATGAAAAACTACCGAACGGCCGTCCAAAACGTATGAAGTAAAACTGGGGTCGCTAGCATCGACTATCGCCCGCATTGAAAAATAATATACCTGATCAAAAAAGCCCGGTTATAACCGGGCTTTTTTGTATCACCGATACCGGTTTAATGCGCGTAGGCCGATTCAACCTTAGTCGTAGGTGATAGTTCGTCGTTGGCGGGTTCCACCAGGGCATGTAACAGATCCGGTGAAGAGGTCTTCAGGATCAAATCCGTAAGGATGTGTGCGGCTTCCTGCAGTAACACATCTTCAGGCTTCTCAGCCTCTGCTTCTGCCTCCGTATCATCCTGTGTCTCCACATCGTCTTCATGTTGCTTGTTCAGGTCTTCTTTCTTGAGGGGCTCCATACCTCGAGAGAGACGGTAGCGATTCTGTCTGTCCAGTGCCTCATCTTCAT